>JASFLD010000005.1:0-24835 GCA_050118275.1 Gemmatimonadales bacterium | reverse complement strand
GCCGTCGGCGCGAGAGACCGGCGACTTCAACTGGGGATCGACCTTTTGGCACGAGCTGGCGCACACCTTCCACCTCGGCATGACCGAGCACCGTGTACCGCGCTGGTTCTCGGAGGGGCTGGCGGTCTACGAGGAGCGACGCGCCCGACCCGGTTGGGGCGACGATGTCACACCCGGCTTCCTCATGGCTCATCTCCAGGATCGTCTGTTGCCCGTAGGCGACTTGAACAACGGCTTCGCGCGACCCGCGTATCCGGAGCAGTTGATCCACTCGTATTACCAGGCCTCGCTGGTGCTCGAATACATCGAAGGGGAGGCGGGCTCGGCGGCGCTGGTCCAGATGCTGGCCGGCTACCGCGAAGGGCTGACGACGCCGGAAGTCTTCGAGTCCGTTCTCGGGGTCGACGTCGACACGTTCAGCGAGCGTTTCTTCCGGTACTTGGAGGAGCGGTTCGCGGTCCCGCTGGCGGCGCTGCGACCCCAGGTGTCGAACGATGGACCGCCGTCGCGCGAAGAGATCGAGCGGCGGGCGCACGGAGATCCAGGCGATTTTCTAGCCCAGCTGGGGTATGGCCACGCCCTGTTCGAGGACGGGCGGCTGGATGAGGCGGTGGCGTATCTAGAACGCTCGCAGGCGCTGTTTCCGGAATATGCCGGCGCCGGCAGCCCGTACTGGTATCTGGCCCTCATCCACAAGCGTCAGGGTAGGCTCGAACGAGCGGCCGCCGAGTTGGAGGCGCTGACGGCGATCAACGCCAGGGACTACGAAGCGCACATCGAGCTCGCTGGAATCCTCGAGGTGCTGGGAGATACGGCGGGCGCGGCATCCGCGTTGGAGCGCGCGCTCTATATCAACCCCTTCGACAAGGGGTTGCACATGCGCCTTGCGAGCCACTTCGCGATGCTGAGCGCCTGGGATGGAGTGATCCGTGAGCGGAAGGCCGTGCTCGCGCTCGATCCCGCCGACCGCGCCGACGCGCTGTATCAGCTGGCGCTCGCCTACTTCGAGGCGGGCGACTTGGCCAACGCGCGGCGTACCGTGCTGCGTGCGCTGGAAGGTGCGCCCGGCTTCGAGCGAGCGCAGGACCTTCTGCTGGAGATTCGAGCCGCCGGCCAGGAGACCGCGCAATGAAGGTAACGGTATCTCGGTTCCTGGTGTTGATGTCGCTCATCGCCGTGCTTACGCCTGCGCCGCTATCGGCGCAATCGCGGCGCTTTCGCCGGGCGCGGCCCGACGTGAAAGAGGCGGAAGAGCACAACGTCGGATACACGGGCCGCTTCACGTTCGTGCGACTTCGTTACAGTCCGCTGCCGGGTTTCGGCGGGCGGGGCGGGTATTTCGGCGGCGATCAGAAGTGGGATCATGACTACCCCCGGGCGGAGCGTCATCTCACGCGGATACTCAGCGAGCTGACGTCGATCGATGCGCAGACGGCGGGCAGCAACATACTGGCGGTCGATGATCCAGAGCTATTCAAGTACCCCGTGGCGTACATGGTGGAGCCAGGCTTCTGGACGTTGACCGAAGGGGAAGCGGAGTCCTTGCGCAACTACCTGCTCAAGGGCGGGTTCCTAATCCTGGACGACTTCGTCGACCGGCACTGGCTCAACTTCGAGCGGCGGATGCACGAGGTGTTGCCGAACGCACGGTTGGTCAAGCTGGATCTGTCGCATCCGGTCTTTCACTCGTTCTTCGAGATCGAATCGCTCGACGTCGATCACCCGTACTGGAGTTACAAAGCGATCTTCTACGGCATCTTCGAGGACAACGACCCGAACAAACGGCTGATGGTCTTGGTGAACTACAATGCCGATATCGGCGAGTCGTGGGAGTGGTCGGACACGGGTTTCATTCCGATCGAGTTGTCGAACGAAGCCTACAAGCTGGGGGTCAACTACATCGTTTACGGTATGACACACTGATCGAAGCCGGCAAGCTCTACTAGCACATCGATCTCCTGCTGGTGATCGTAGCTCGCCGGATCACGAAAAGACGGCGGTCACGATCAGGATCAAGAGTCGCAGAAGCGAGTCGGATGGGGAATTCGGATGAAGTGAAGCGCCAACATGGGTGAGATGAGGAAAAGGATAGGATGACAACCGAAACGAAAGTCGCGTTGGAGTCGGCGGACGACATTTCGCTCGCCGAGCGGATGCAGGAGGCGATGAGCCGCATCCGGTCGGAGCTGCGAAAGCTGATCGTGGGACAGGATGAGGTTATCGAGGAGGTTCTGCTGTCGCTCTTCGTGGGCGGCAACAGTCTGATCGTCGGGGTGCCGGGGTTGGCGAAGACCTTGCTGATCCACAGCATAGCTCAGGTATTGGATCTGAAGTTCTCGCGCATCCAATTCACGCCTGACCTGATGCCGTCGGACATCACCGGCACCGACCTGATCCAGGAAGACGCCGTTACGGGTCAGCGAAAGATGGTCTTCGCGCCGGGTCCCATCTTCGCCAACATCGTGCTGGCCGACGAGATCAATCGCACGCCGCCGAAGACCCAGGCGGCGTTGCTCGAGGCGATGCAGGAACACCGCGTCACAGTTCAGGGCCGCACGTATGTGCTGGACGAGCCGTTCCATGTATTCGCGACTCAGAACCCGATCGAGCTCGAAGGCACTTATCCCTTGCCGGAGGCCCAGCTGGATCGATTCATGTTCAAGATCGCGATGGACCATCTTCCGGCCGGCGAGGAGCTTGAAGTCGTACGCAGCACGACGGCGGTGCAAGACTACCGATTCGAGAACGTCGTCACCGGCGGGGACATCGTCGCCTATCAGCAGTTGGTCCGTAAGGTGCCGGTCTCCGATCCCGTACTGCGTTATACTCTCGATCTGGTGCGAATGACCCGTCCCAATGGTGACGGATCGCACGAGTTCATCCGTAAGTGGGTCTCGTACGGGGCGAGCGTGCGTGCCGCGCAGTACCTGGTGTTGGGAGCAAAAGCCCGCGCGCTGGTGCGGGGTCGCTACCATGTCAACTTCGACGACATCCGTGCGCTGGCGAAGCCAGTATTACGCCATCGCATTCTGACCAACTTTCACGCGGAATCCGAGCAGGTGACGTCCGAGCAGTTGATCGACCAGTTGCTCGAAGCGACGCCCGTTCCAAGGTCTGGGCTGTGAAGATCTCGAGCTTTCTGGATCCGCAAGTCCTGGCCCGGATCGACAATCTCAGTCTCTTGGCCCGTACCGTGGTGGACGGTTTCATCAACGGACTGCACCGCTCGCCGTACCTGGGGCTATCGATCGACTTCGCGGAACACCGGCCGTATATGCCGGGTGATGACATTCGCCGTATCGACTGGCGTGTGTTTGGGCGCACGGACCGGTACTACGTGAAGGAATTCGAAGCGGATACCAACGCGAACTTTCTGGTGATTCTCGATGTCTCCCGATCGATGGACTACGCGAGCAACGAGATAACCAAACTCGACTACGCCCGATACCTGGCCGCCTGTCTCAGCTACTTCTCCCGCCAGCAGCGGGATCGGGTAGGGTTGGCAACCGTGGCCGACGACATCGTCGAGTTCGTACCGCCCTCGGCGAAGCATCTCGATATCGTGCTCCACACTATCGATCGAATCGAACCGATGGGTGGCAGTAGCCTCGAGCGAACGCTGCTGAAAGTCGCCGAGGCCATCAAGCGCAGGAGCATTGTGCTGCTGATCTCCGATTTGTACGACGAGCCCCAGTCGATACTCCGTTCGGTGAGCTACCTGCAGAACAAGGGAAATGACGTTCTGGTGTTTCACGTGCTCGATCGCGCCGAGATCGATTTCCCGTTCGAGGGCCCGGGGCATTTCGAGGACATGGAAAGTGGCGAGAGGATACCGGTCGTCCCGGAACTTCAACGTGATCAGTACCGGCAGCTGATGCAGGCACATTTGAGCGACGTTGCTCGATTGCTGGTCGAGAATCGCATCGACTACTTCTTCTTCGACACATCGAAGCCGTTGGACTACGCACTGTTTGCCTATCTTTCGCGGCGCGAGAAGTTGAGCAGGCACCGTTGATGGATTTCTCGCTGCTCGCTCCGACCTTCCTGACTGGCCTGGCGGCGCTCGCCGTGCCGATCTTGATTCACCTCACCCATCGCGAGCGCAAGCACGCCGTGGCATTTCCATCGCTGATGTTCGTGCGCAAGATCCCGTACCGGACAGTGCGACGACAGAAGATCCGGAACTGGCTGCTTTTCTTGCTGCGCACGATGGCCTTGGTGCTGATTGTGGCGGCCTTCGCACGCCCGCTGATCGAAGATCCGTCCCGCGACGGCGTGAGCAGCGCCGGCGCGAGGGAGCTGGTGATCCTGTTGGACCGGTCACACAGCATGGCCTACGCCGACCGTTGGGAAGAGGCCGTTTCGGCGGCGCGGCGCGCGGTGGACGGAATCGGGCCAGAGGACCTGGCGACACTCGTTGCTTTCGACGAGCGCGCCGACGCGCTGACGCAACCGACGGCGGATCGTTCCTTGCTTTATCAAGCCCTGGACAAGGCAAGTCCGGGCTGGTCAGCCACCCGCTTCGGGCCTGCCCTACAGTTGGCCGGCGAGATCGTCGGACGCTCGAACCGGCCGCGCAGCGAGGTCCTTCTGATCACCGACTTCCAATCGACGGGTTGGGATGTGCGGCAAGCGGTCAAACTACCGCCGGCCACGCGACTGCGGTATGTCGATCTGTCGGATGCCGATGCGGCGAACCTTTCGGTGATCGACATTTCCCTGAATCGTGATTGGGAAGGCAAGCGACAGCGCGCCGCAGTCGCAGCGCGCATCGTCAATGCGAGCGACGAGCGACGCGAAGACGTGGTCGTCAGATTGGAGATCGACGGCGAGACCCTGGCGCAGCAGACCACGGATATCGGAGCCGGCGAAACGGTGCGGGTCGAGTTCGCGGCTGTCGTTTTGCCGCGCCGGGTCGTGCGTGGCATGGTGCAGGCCGGCGATGACGACTTGGCGATCGACAATGCGTTCCGCTTCGTCGTGGCTCCGCAGGATCCAGTGTCGGTGCTGGTCGTCGAGCCGCGGAACGCTGGAAGCAACCAGAGCCTCTACATCGCACGAGTGCTGGCAATCGGCAATGAGCCGGAGTTCCAAGTGGATCTGCAACGCGCCGACCGGCTCTCGACATCGGATCTGGAGGGCCGTTCGCTCGTGGTGCTCAATGATGCGCCGTTTCCCACCGGATCGTCGGGTGAGCGCCTCGCGCAGTTCGTGAGGGAAGGCGGCGGCTTGTTGGTTATTCTGGGACGGCGTAGCACGGCCGGAGGGTGGCCGGAGATGGGCCTGGATCTGCTGCCGGGTCCATTCGGAGCCCCGGTGGATCGGGCCGCGGAAGGCGGTGGGACTCTGAGTTATCTGAACTACGATCATCCCGCGTTGGGATTGTTCCGCGAACCGAGGAGTGGGGACTTCACCGCCGCACGGTTCTTCCGTTACCGTCGGTTGGAGGTTGGGGATCCCGAGGCCGTGATGGCGCGTTTCGACGACGGCGCGACGGCTCTCGCGGGGGTAGAGAGGGGCGCTGGTAAAGTCGTGGTCTGGGCTTCGGGGCTCGAGAATTTCTGGAACGATCTCGTCTTGCAGCCGGTGTTCCTACCGTTTACGCACCAGTTGGTTCGATACCTCGCGGGTTACGAGGAGCCGGTGTTTTGGTATCGGGTCGGCGATGTCATCGATATGGCTGGGGTGGGTTTGCCGGGCTACGACGATGCAAACGAGACCGAGGTGATAGTCGAACACCCCTCAGGACGATCGGAACTGCTACGCGTCGGCGGTGACTCGCGATACCTCGCCTTCGCCGAGGCGGGTTTCTACCGGATCCGTCAGTCCGACGGCGATGGCAATTGGTTCCATGCAGCTGCCACGAACATCGAACCGGCGGAATCCGATCTTTCGGCGATGGACCCGAACGAGCTCGCCAATGCGGTTACTACGGTGCCGGAAGGCCAACCGATGGCTGTGGAAGCGGTGGCGCTGACCCAAGCGGAACGGGAACGCCGTCAGGGTTTGTGGTGGTATCTCCTAGTGGGTGCAGGCGTGCTGCTGCTGGCCGAGACTTTATTGGCCAACCGGGCGTCGCTCAGGACGACTACTTAGGGAGGAGCGCGGGAATGCCAAGCAGGTCGGAACGTGACCAGTTAATCAAGGCGATCCGCTCGGTCCGGCGACGCTGGCGCTTGCGCGTGACGGTGCGGGGCGCTGCCATCGTCCTCGGCACGGGGCTCATCGTTTTCCTCGTGTCTGCCTACGGGATGGATCGTTCGCACTTCAGTCCCACCGCCGTACTGGCCTTTCGCATCTTCGCTTACGTCGCGCTGGTCGGAGTCGCGGTGCGATTCCTGATATTGCCACTCGCACGCCGGGTTTCGGACGAGCGGATCGCGCTCTACCTGGAGGAACACGAGCCGTCGCTCGAGGCGCAACTGTTGAGCGCGATCGAGTTTGGTCGGACGGAGGGAGACACGAGCAGGGACTTTTCGCCCGCGCTGGTGGAGCGGCTTGTTCGGAACGCTGCCGAGCAATGCCGGCTCATCGACTTCGGACGTCGCGTGGAAGCCAAGTCACTGGTCCGCTCGTCTGGCCTACTGGTCGGTGTGACGATGTTGTCAGCCGTAGTGCTGCTAATCTCGCCGCCCTTCTTGCGTCACGGCACTCCTTACTTGGTGCCCCTCGGCGGTGGGCAGCCGGACAATCCCTACCGCATTGAAGTCACGCCGGGAAACACGCGGGTCGCGAAGGGAGCGGAAGTCGAGATCGCCGCGCGGCTCTTCAACTTTGATTCGGATCAGGTCGAGATCGCCGTGCAACGCACGAGGCAAGGCGAATGGGAACGCTACCCCATGACGCTCGAGGAGGAGACGGGAGAGTACCTCTTCTTTTTGCTCGACTTGGACGACGAGTCGGAATACTTCGTCGAGGCCAGCGGTATCCGTTCGCCGCTGTATCGAATCGACGTAGCCGAGTTGCCGTACGTGGAGCGGATGACCTTGGAGTACAACTTTCCCGCCTACACAGGGCTCAGCCCATTACTGCAAGAGGATGGCGGGGACATCGCTGCCGTAAAGGGGACGGAGGTACGGCTTCTGATCTCTCCCACGCTACCCGTTACAGGCGGTGCCATCGTTGTCGAGAACAGGGACACACTGCCGCTTACGGTATTGGAGGACGGCACGCTCACAGCCGAGCTGCGAGTGAGCGAGAACGGTCTATACCGCGTCGCCTTCGAGAGCTTCGCTGGGGACCAGGTGGTTGGATCCCCGGACTACCTTATCGATGTGTTGCCGGACCAACCTCCCATCGTCTCGTTCAGCAAACCGGGACGCGACGTTAACGTGACCAGCATCGAGGAGGTGTTCGTCGAAGTCGAGGCGGAGGACGACTACGGCGTCACCCGGCTGGAGCTTTTCTACTCGGTCAATGGCGGCGCGGAGCAAACGCAGGAGCTGTACAGCGGTCGTCGGCGGGATATCAAAGCCGGCCACACCCTGTATCTGGAGGAGCTCGACCTCGTACCCGGAGATTTCATCTCGTATTGGGCTCGCGTCACCGATGGGAACCGGGTATCCGGCCAGCAGGAAGCGACGACGGATATCTATTTCATGGAAGTTCGGCCGTACGATCGCGAGTTCCGCCAGGCGGACCAGGGAGGTGGAGCGGGTGGGGCTGGAGGAGGCTTCGACAGTTCGTTGTCGCAAAGGCAGCGCGATGTCATCGCAGCCACCTTCAAGATGGTGCGTGATAGGGGGAGCTACTCCAGCGACGAGTACGGTGAGAACCTGGCCACGCTGGCGCTGGCTCAGGGTCGGTTGCGCGAACAGGTCGAGCGGCTGGTGGCGCAGATCGAGGCACGGGGCATCGTCCACCTGGACTCGACCTTCCAGGCTATTATCGAGGAGCTGCCCAAAGCGGCTGAGGCGATGGGGGAAGCGGAGGGTCTGCTGGGAGAGCGCAACCCGGATGATGCCTTGTCTCCTGAACAACGGGCCCTCCAGCACTTGCAGCGTGCCGAAGCGGAGTTTCGCGAGGTCCAGGTCGGTCGGGGTATGCCCTCGGCTGGAAGTGGCGGTGGCGGTCAACCGGACATGGAGGAGCTGGCCGAACTGTTCGAGCTGGAGCTGGACAAGCAGCGGAATCAGTACGAGCAGGTTCAGCGTGGTCGGCAGGAACAAGTCGATGACCAAATCGATGAAACGTTGCAGAAACTCCAGGAGCTGGCGCGTCGCCAGCAACAGGAGAACGAGCGGCTCAGAGCGCAGGCCGGCGATGCCCAGAGGCAGGCCGGCTCGGGTGGAGGGCAGCGCCGCTTGGCCGAGGAAGCGGAGGAGCTCGCTCGCAGACTTGAGCGTTTGTCGCGAGAGGAGTCACGCTCCGAGCTCAACGAGACGGCCCGCCAGCTGAGAAGGGCGGCTGAGGAGATGCGCCGCGCGGCCGCGAACCGACGGAGCGGGGGCGTCTCGGAGGGGATCTCGGCTCTGGAACGGCTGAAGGAAGCTCGTAGGCTGTTAGACGAAAACCGCTCGGCCAGCCTGGAGCGTG
This sequence comes from Gemmatimonadales bacterium, assembly GCA_050118275.1. Taxonomy (GTDB): domain Bacteria; phylum Gemmatimonadota; class Gemmatimonadetes; order Palauibacterales; family KS3-K002; genus JASFMO01. Next base: position 16,300 of record JASFLD010000005.1, on the reverse strand, counting down.
AAGTCGATGACGCTCTGCGGCGGGCTGAACGTCTCGCCGAGGAACAGCGTGAGGTACAGGACGACGTGGAGCGGTTGGGTCGCCCCGACGCCAGTCATAGTGAACGGTTGCGGCGCTTGATGGAGCGAAAGGACGAAATGGCCGACGAGGTCGAGGACCTCGAAGCGCAGTTGGATCGTCTGGCTCGAGATTCGCGGCGCGAGCAGCGGGATGCTTCGCGCAGGTTGCAGGAAGCGGCCGATGCGATCCGCGACGACAAGCTCGAAGACAAGATCCGCTACTCGCGCGGCGTCGTGCAACAGAGGGCGCCGGAATACGCCCGCAACTTCGAAGAACAAATCGCAAAGGATATCGAGGGGCTACAGGAGAAGATCTCGGACGCTCGGGACGCGATCGGCGAGACCGAGGAGCAACGATTGGCGCGGACTCTGGACCGTACCCGCGACCTGGTGCGGTCTCTGGAGTCGCTGGAGGAACGTACGCTGCGGCGCGCCGGCGAGGAGCGGCGGCGTGAGAGCGACGCGGCGGGGCAGGGGCAGTCGGCGGAACGGGCGGAGGGGGGCGAGCGGCGTGGAGAGGCAAGGGAGTCGGCCGACGCGACGGCGGACGGGTTCCCCGGCTTCAGTCCCGGGGAAGTCCGGCAGTTTCGTCGTGAGTTTCGTGAGCGACGCGGCGAAGCGGAGCGGCTGCGTGACCAGCTGGCGCGCGAGGGAATGGAAACAGCCCAGCTGGACGCTATCGTGTCGCGGCTGCGAGACTTGGAACGCGAGCGTCCCTATGGTGATCCGCGCGCCCTGAGCGATCTGCAGGCGCAAGTGATCCAAGATCTCAAGGAATACGAATTCGGCTTGCTCCGTGAGCTTGGTGGAGGCGACTCCCGTCAGCTGATGCTCACCGGCTCGGACGATGTGCCGCCCGGCTATCGAATCTTGGTGGAGGAGTATTATCGGACCCTAGCCGAGCAGGGGTCCGAGAAGAGATGAACCGATGGATCTAGCGGGCTGCCGCTGGATGTCGCAGTTTTCCGCCCGCGCGGTGGAGATCGAGGGAGTACTTTCCGGTTGCTGGTTGCTTGGGAAACGGCGAGTCGACGATCCGTACGGCGGGGTCCGCGGAGGGTGACGCGGCAATAGCGGCGATCTGTTCGGAATAACCAGAGTCGAGAAGTCCAACCCCGACTACTGGCGCGTGTCCAACCCGGGAGGGACGGGAGAACCATTAGCCGTTTCGGCGTTCTCGACGTTGCGGAGGTTTCTGAACGCACGGCGTGATCGTGGTTCCGCGACCGAGGATGTTGACGCGGTCGACTTCCATTTGACATCCGAGTGCCGGCATGACTGCCCCTATTGCTGGAGTCCGGAGAGCTTTCGGACGCCTGTCGACATGGCTACGGGGGTGAGAATCGTCTGTCGGGTGCCGGATATGGCGTCAAGAGAATCGTGTTCACCGGCGGCGATCCGCTGATTCGGCCGGACATTCGTCTGTTGATCCTGGATGCTTACTATCTTGGCTTGGAGGTCCCTGTCATGACCACCGGCGATAGACCGGACCAGGATTTCCTGGGGTCGGTGGGCGACTGGCTCGACAACGTGTCGTTGCCGCTCGATGCGTCGTGCGAGGCGGCGAATCGCAGCACGAGAGGCCAGGGTCATTTCGCCGTTGTTTGGGAAGCGCTGGCGATCCTGCGCAACCAACCCGATATCGGCATCACCATCGGTACGACGGTGACTCGGCACGACGTAGAGGATGTGCCGAGAATTCTGCTGCTGGTGAAAACATGCGCGGAGGGGACCGACGAGCGCGTTAGCTTTGTGAGCCAGGCCTTTCCACGTGCCAAGTTCCTCGCACCGTGGCGAGAGTCGCCGGTGAGCGGTGTGGATTTCGCAGTCCTGCGCCGCCGCATCTGGCCGGATCCGGCCGTCGCCACGAAGTTACTGGACCACAGGGCGCTCGATCGGCCTCGCGTGACCTCTCTCTCAGACGGTCGAGTCGTTATGCCACGCCGTCGGCTACACCTACGGCCGGTTTATCGAGATCGCCGATCTCGGCGAATGCTTGGGAAGCCGGGTAAAAGCGCGGAGCGGGACGACGCCAATTCGACAACAGGGTAGGGGGCAGCGCCGCTGACGCGCATTGTGTCCAAGCTTCAGCACGACCGCGGCCAAGCGGTTCGGGCTGCATTTCGCTGCGAACCCCGGATCAACATGTCCCGCAGAGTCTGATGTCGTTGATGTGGTGGACTGGACCGCAAGAATTGATAGGATGATACCGGAGCTCCGGTGCCGGTGGCGCCGGCAGCCTATTATTTTATCGAGTAAACGCTTCAATAGTGCCCATATGCTGGCCTGGAAGAAAGCGTGAGCGCACTGGACGGCCAGCGTGGAGATGAACGAGAGGTCATGATGTCGCAGCCAGCAGGTCCCGGTGCTCGCGCAGTCGCGGAACTCTACCGCGGCTATCTCGAGGACCCGAGCGCGATCGATCACAGGTGGCAGGAGGTTTTCGAGCACCTGGACGACGAAGCCCGCAGTTGGCTTGAATCGCTGAACGGGGCCCGGGCCGCGCCTGCGAGACCGGCAGAGCGACGTTTGACGGCCGATGCCCGGCAGAGCGCCCTCGATTCGGTGCGGGCGCTGATGTTGATTCGGGCGTACCGGGTCCGGGGACACTTGGAAGCGGATCTCGATCCGCTGGGGATCACCAAGGATGAAAAGCATCCGGAGCTGGATCCGGACAGCTACGGATTCAGCGAGGCCGACATGGACCGGCCCATCTTTCTACACGGGGTCCTCGGCCTCTCAACGGCCACGCTCAGGGAGATCATGAGCGTGCTCCGCCGGGATTACTGCGGTAAGATCGGGCTGGAATTCATGCATCTCCAGGACCCCGAACAAAAGGCCTGGGTCCAGATGGCGATGGAAGGCGTCCTCCATCGCACGAAGTTCAAGCGAGAGAGCAAGCTCGAGATATTGGAGAGTCTGACGGCGGCGGAAACCTTCGAGCGATTCCTGGATCGGAAATACACGGGCACGAAACGTTTCGGCCTCGATGGCGGCGAGTCGGCGCTGCCGGGGCTGGAAACGATGGTGCGGGTTGCCGCCGAGATGGCGGTCGATGAGGTCTCGATCGGCATGGCGCACCGGGGAAGGTTGAACGTATTGGCGCACGTGATGCAAAAGCCGCTGGAGGCGATCTTCCATGAGTTCCGCGGTGGTGCCGCCACGCCCGACGAGATCGGCGGCTCGGGTGATGTGAAGTACCATCTCGGGACATCGACGGACCGGAAAATCGGCGGTCGCGATGTGCACTTGACTCTGGTGCCGAACCCGTCACATCTGGAGGCCGTGGATCCTGTGGTCCTGGGAAAGGTGCGCTCCAGCCAGGATCAGCGGGGCGACACCGAGCGCTGTCATGTGATGGGAGTGCTCATACACGGCGATGCTGCTTTCGCTGCACAGGGTGTCGTGGCCGAGACGCTGCAGTTCACGGATCTGGAGGGTTACACGACCGGCGGGGTCGTACACCTGATCATCAATAACCAGATCGGGTTCACTACCAGCCCTGTTGCGGCGCGATCGGGCCCCTACCCATCGGATCTCGCCAAGGCGATTCAGGCGCCGATCGTGCACGTCAATGGCGACGACCCCGAGGCCGTGGTCCTGGCGGCGACGTGTGCCGTTCGCTATCGGCAGATCTTCAAGCGAGACGTGGTGATCGATCTGTGGTGTTATCGCAGGCACGGGCACAACGAAGCAGACGAACCGGCCTTCACTCAGCCACTCATGTACGAGAAGATAAAGGACCGGCCTACCGTCCGTGCGTTGTACGCGCAGCGGCTGATCGATGAGGGCGTGATGGCGCAGAAAGAGGTGGACGATTTGGTAGCCGGTTGGGATGCGCGGCTGGAAGAGGCCTTCGAGACTTCAAAGGACTACAAGCCGAAGAAGGCCGATTGGCTAGAAGGGGTATGGTCCGGCCTCGAACCCATGCCCGGCTATGATGGGCTGCGTGGGCAAACCGGTGTGGACCTCGATCGGCTGCGTGAGGTGGGTCGCGCTTTTACTACTGTCCCTGACGGTTTCAATATCAATCGCAAGATCGTGCGCCAGCTCAAGGCGAAAGCGAAGATGTTCGAGACCGGTGCGGGCATCGACTGGGCGACAGCCGAGGCCCTGGCAATAGGAACGCTGCTCACCGAAGGCCATCCTGCTCGCTTGTCGGGTGAGGACAGCAATCGGGGGACGTTCTCGCACCGCCACGCTTCCTGGATCGACCAGAAGACCGAGGCACGATACATCCCGCTGAACCATATCCGCGAGAAGCAAGGCCGGTTCGAGGTCATCGACAGCCCGCTGAGCGAGTACGGTGTTCTGGGTTTCGAGTACGGCTATGCGATGGATGAACCCCACGCGTTAGTCCTTTGGGAGGCGCAGTTCGGCGACTTCTCGAACGGGGGCCAGGTGATCATCGATCAATTCATCGCTGCGGGTGAGTCGAAGTGGCTGCGCATGAACGGGCTCGTCCTGCTGCTGCCGCACGGCTATGAAGGGCAGGGACCCGAGCATTCCTCGGCCCGTCTGGAGCGGTTCCTGCAACTCTGCGCTGAGAACAATATGCAGGTCGTCAATTGCACGACGCCGGCGAACTACTATCACGTACTCAGACGCCAGCTCCACCGCAGCTTCCGCAAGCCGCTGATCGTAATGACGCCTAAGTCGCTGCTCAGACACAAACGTGCTGTATCGAGATTGGCGGACTTCGGGCCGGACACCGAGTTCCAAACGGTCCTCGCTTGCCCGGAACTTCCCGGGGAGCCCAGCGAGGCCAAGCGGCTCGTGCTCTGCAGCGGCAAGCTCTACTACGACCTGCTCGAGGAGCGCGAGAAGCGCGAGGTCGCCGACGTGCACCTCCTGCGCCTGGAACAGCTTTATCCGTTCCCGAACGAAGTGATGGCAGAAGCGCTCGAGCCGTACAAGCACTCGCATCTGGTGTGGGCGCAGGAGGAACCGCGCAATATGGGGGCGTGGACATTCGTTCGGGATAGGGTCCCTGAGATCGCTGACGAATTGGGGTTCGTGAATCCGGATCTGCGATACGTGGGACGGGCGGCTTCGGCATCGCCCGCCACCGGTAATTACGAGCGGCACGTGGCCGAGCAAGCGAAACTCGTCGACGACGCTCTCAATCTAGGAGAGCAAGCCGCCGATCGATCCAATGGCAGTTAGCGCGCCAAACTCTCGCGTCTGTCTGCGGTGGCCCGGCTACCATTCATCGAGCTAGGCGTGCGTTGGTGCGCATAAAGGAGGGAAGTCGAGCAGCGTATGGCTATCGATATTGTCGTGCCCAATCTCGGAGAGTCCATCAGCGAGGCGACCGTAGCAACATGGTTCAAGAAACAGGGTGAAGCCGTCGCCGCCGACGAGACCCTGCTGGAGCTCGAGACGGACAAGGCGACTCTCGAAGTGCCCGCACCGTCTGCTGGCGTGCTGGCCGAAATCCTCGTGGCGGAGGGCGAGGATGTGGAAGTCGGCGCGGTGCTGGGCCGCATCAATGAAGACGAGGATGCCGCCACGAGTGAAGCGCCGATGAAGGAGGAGTCGGAGTCGTCTGCCGCTGTGGAACCGACCGCTGCCCCGGAGGAGGCGGAGGAGGCCCAACCCGAGGTCTCCGGCGGCAGGCCGGCGGAACCGACCGCCATCGCTCTCGACCCTACGGCCATCCCACGTAGCGGACCCGACGGTACCGTGTCATTGGCCGATCTGCGCAACTTCTTCAGTTCTGCAGCGCGCGAGGCTGTTGAACGATCGGGACCGGCCGTCCGCAAGATGATCGCCGACCACGGGCTGAACGCCGAGCTGTTGCCTACGACGGGCAAGGATGGACGCATCACCAAAGAGGACGTACTCGAGTTCCTGGCGAGTCAAGAAGAAGCACCGACGGAGGCGGCAGCGGCGGCGCCCGAAACGAAGCCGCAGGCACCTTTGTCCGCGACTGCTGAACAGCGCGAGGAACGAGTCAAGATGTCGCGGCTGCGCCGCACTATCGCGACACGCCTCAAGGAGTCACAGAAGACTGCGGCGATCCTAACAACCTTCAACGAAATCGACATGAGTGCGATCATCGATCTTCGAAGCCGATACCGGGAGGCTTTCGAGGACAAGCACGGCGTGCGTCTTGGATTCATGTCGTTCTTCGTCAAGGCTGTTGTCGGGGCGCTCAAGGAGATGCCTAAGCTCAATGCGTCATTGGACGGCGATCATATCGTTTATCACCACTACTACAACATCGGGATGGCTGTCAGTACAGATGCCGGTCTCAAGGTGCCGGTCGTCCGCGACTGTGATCGTAAGTCGTTTGCTGAGATCGAGCGTGCAATAGCCGACCTGGCCGGTAGGGCGCGTGAGGGCAGCTTGAGCTTGGAGGAGATGGAAGGCGGTACGTTCAGCATCACGAATGGTGGAGTGTTCGGCTCGCTGCTCTCGACGCCCATCCTGAATCCGCCGCAGTCGGCTATCCTGGGTCTCCACAAGATCGAGGAACGCCCGGTCGCCATCGATGGTCAGATCGAAATCCGGCCGATGATGTATCTGGCCATGTCGTATGATCATCGCCTGATCGACGGGCGAGAGTCTGTGACTTTCCTCGTGCGCGTGAAAGAGCTGATCGAGCATCCGGATCGCTTAATGCTCGACGTGTGAGGCGAGGAGCGAAAGATGTCCCCTAAGAAATACGATGTGGTCATCATCGGGGGTGGGCCAGGGGGGTACGTTGCCGCCATACGCGCGGCCCAGCTCGGAATGCGAGTGGCTTGCGTGGAGAAGCGCGGCGCACTGGGCGGGACCTGTCTCAATGTCGGGTGCATACCGTCGAAGACACTGCTGGACACGTCCGAGCGCTACGCACAAGCGAAGCACGAGTTGTCCGGCCACGGGATCGGGGTCGGCGAGGTCGAGCTCGATGTCGCACGGATGATGGCACGCAAGGAGCGAGTCGTCCGCGATCTCACGAAGGGTGTCGAGTTCCTCTTCAAGAAGAACAAGATCGACTACGTGCAAGCGACGGGGCGGATTCCCGAGCCGGGAATCGTCTCTGTGCAACTGAACGCGGGTGGCGACGACGCTCTCGCGACGAAGCACATCATGATTGCCACCGGGTCTGAGCCGGTCTTGCTGCCCGGTATGGAGGTCGATGAGCAGCGAATCGTCACATCGACCGGTGCCCTATCGCTGCAAGAAGTGCCGCGACGGTTGATCGTGATCGGCGCGGGCGTCGTCGGTCTCGAGTTGGGTTGCGTCTGGTCGCGTCTTGGTGCAGACGTAACGGTGTTGGAAATGCTCGACAACATTTTGCCCGGAATGGACGTGGAAATCTGCAAGCTGACGCAACGTGTCTTGGCGAAGCAGGGTCTCGGATTTCGGCTGTCATCCCGGGTCACTGGAGTGAAGAATGAGGGTGGCCAGGTGACCGTCCAATTCGAGAGCTCGGACGGCACGACGGAGGAACTGGAGGCGGACGTGGTGCTCGTGGCCATCAGTCGAAAGCCCTACACGCGGGGCTTGGGCTTGGAGGAATTGGGGGTCGAGACGGACGAACGGGGGGCCGTCCGGGTGGATGACCGATTCCAGACCTCGGTGTCGGGTGTGTACGCGATCGGTGACTGCATCCCGGGGCCGATGCTGGCGCACAAGGCGCAGGAAGATGGCATCGCATGCGTCGAGATGCTGGCGGGTCAGAGCGGACACGTCGACTATGACCTGGTACCTGCCGTCGTCTACACGTGGCCGGAGGTGGCCGGCGTAGGGAAGACCGAGGAACGCCTCAAAGCAGAGGGCATCGAATACCGTACGGGCAAGTTCCCGTTCCAGGCGAATAGCCGCGCGCGCTGTACGGGGGACACCGACGGAGTCGTCAAGATCTTGGCCGAGAAGAAATCGGATCGTGTACTCGGGGTCCATGTCGTCGGCCCGCTGGCAGGTGATCTCATCATGGAGGCTGTCGTCGCGATGGAGTTTCGTGCCAGCGCCGAGGATATCGCTCGGACAATCCACCATCATCCCGGCATGGGCGAGGCGGTGAAGGAGGCGGCCCTGGCGGTGGACGGACGGGCAATTCACATTTGAACCACCTCCAGCGGCGCAATCACGAAGGGGTCCGATGAGCACAGAGCGCGGTGAAGGTCGCGGGCACCGGGGCCACAACGATCGGGATCAGAAGGATGGTGGGGGGCAGATAGCCCTTCCCGAGAAGCCGATCCGACGGCTGACCGTACCACTCGAGCGCTTCATGCACGTTGAAGCGGCCAGCGGCATTGTGCTGCTTACCGCGACAATCATCGCGTTGGTGTTGGCGAATTCGGCTTGGTCGAGCGGTTTCCTCGGGTTTTGGAAGACCGAGATGGGTTTCACGCTCGGCGGGTTCGACATGCACCACTCGCTGCAGCACTGGATCAACGATGGTCTGATGGCGATCTTCTTCTTCGTCATTGGCTTGGAGGTCAAACGCGAGCTGGTCATCGGCGAACTTCGCGATCCCCGCCGTGCTGCGTTACCGGTCGTTGCAGCACTGGGCGGCATGGTCGCGCCGGCGGCGATCTATCTCGCTTTGGAGGCAGGTGGGCCGGGCGCCCGCGGTTGGGGCATACCGATGGCGACGGACATCGCATTCGTCGTCGGCTGTATGGCGATCCTCGGCTCGAGGGTTCCCAACGGCCTTCGGGTCATGCTCCTCTCCCTGGCGATCGCCGACGACATTGGAGCGATACTGGTGATCGCCATCGGCTACACCGATTCGCTCAATATGACGGCACTCCTCCTCGGATTCGTCGGACTCGGCCTCGTCTTCTTCCTGTCACGTTTGGGCGTGCGCAGCCTCCTGATGTACACACTGGTGGGTACGCTCGTTTGGTTGGCGTTCCATGAGTCCGGAGTCCACGCGACGATCGCCGGTGTGCTCTTGGGCCTGCTGACTCCGACGCGGGCCTACTTGGAGCATAGCATCTTCGGGCAGATACTCGACCGCGGCGCGGATATTTTTCACGGCGGTGCCTGGAACGACGTGTCTCACCGCGCCATCAAGGTGGCCCGCTTCCGCGAGCTCGCGCGGGAGACAGTCTCGCCGGTGGAATACCTCGAGGCAGTCCTGCACCCGTGGGTGAGCTTCTTGATCATGCCGTTGTTCGCGCTCGCCAACGCCGGCGTCCCATTCGAGCTGTCCGACTTCGCTGATCCCGTTGCGCAGGCGGTGGCAGCCGGTCTCTTGATTGGCAAGCCGCTTGGCATTGTGGTCTTCTCGTTTGTGGCCATCCGTGTCGGTCTGGCAAGATTGCCGGAGGGGGTCGGCTGGGGTGCGCTCAGCGGAGGCGGTTTTCTCGCAGGTATCGGTTTCACCATGGCGTTGTTCATAGCTGGGCTCGCACTCGAGGGGGATGTTCTGGATGCGGCGAAGGTGGGTGTCTTGGGAGCGTCAGCGCTGGCGGCCACGATAGGAATGCTGCTGCTCGTGTGGTATCTTCCGCCTGCCGGCCTGGCCGAGAAGGCCTGAGACAACCGATTGCTTCCCCGCTCGTTCATTGGAGGTTGACATGAGGAAGGTCTTGGTGGTGGCTGTGGCGCTGCTCCTGACGACTTGTGCGGCTGCCGAAGAACGCGTGCTGGAAGTCCAGCCGCTCGTCAGTGCGGAGTGGTTGAACAAGAATCTCGAGGCCGTGATACCGCTCGACGTTCGCCAGGATCGACCCGGAGCGGTTTTTGCCGACGCGCATGTACCGGGCGCCACACACTCGCCGTATGGGCAAGATCCTTGGCGAGTGACGCGAAACGGAGTGCCAGGACTGATGCCGGCGGTGGCGGATCTCGAATTGCTGATCGGAGCGCTGGGCATCGCTAACGACGACTACGTCGTCATTGTGCCGCAAGGTCAGTCCGCCGTCGAATTCGGTTCCGCCACTCGCATCTACTGGCTGTTCAAAGTCTTGGGACACGAGAAGGTCGCAATCCTCGATGGCGGATTCAACGCTTGGTTGGCCCGGGACTACTCGACGGAGAGGGGAGTCAACCGTCGGCCACCCGCGACCTACACGGCCGAGCCACAGTCCAATCTCGTGGCTGCCAAGCAGGACGTCCTGGCGGCGCTGGAGACCGGGATTGCCGTGATCGATGCGCGTTCGGCGAACTACTACCGTGGCGAAGCCAAGGCCCGGATCGTCTCGCGCTCGGGCACGATCCGTGGGGCAAAGAACCTGCCGGCGGAGAGGCTGGTAGTAGGCAACACCGGCGCCTTGGTCGATTCTACAGCCGCCGCGGCGCTGTGGACCGCGGCGGGGATTCCGCTCACCGGCGAGCAGATCGTGTTCTGCAATATCGGCCATCTCGCCTCCGTGGCGTGGTTCACGGCCTACGAGGTCCTGGGTAACAAGCAGGCCAGACTCTACGACGGGTCGTTGGCGGAGTGGGCGGCGGATTCCGAGCTACCAATGGAAAACACCAGCGCGGCAGACCGGTCGTAAGAGCGGTCGAGGGGGGCTCTTCCACCATTGAGAACGAGCCCCCGGTCCGCGCTTGACCGCTGCGTCGGTGCGGTGGAGCAGCGAGCCGCGGAACGACTTGACCCTGCCAACCGCCCTGGTTTCCGCGTCTGCTGCCGAGATGGCAGGTCCCGGCAAAACGTGACAAAAATCTCAGTAGGCCTTGACTGGGCGATTTCCGATGCTAGAATGGAATGGGCTAATCGTGAAAAAAATCTCACTATTGGCCTGACCGGTCTTTCTGCTGCGAAGGGGGTGGGGCTTGGCGCGACTCCGAAGGGTAGTCCTCGAGCGGTTGATGCGTTACTACCGCTGGCTGAGCGAGGCGTCGTTCAAGAAGCCGCTCAAGACCGTCACCAGCGCCCAGATCGCCGAAGCCCTCGATGTCGATGCCACACAGGTTCGCAAGGACTTCGGTTCGATCGGCCTACTGGGAATGGGCCGTGTTGGGTTTGATGTCTGCGAGGTGTGCCGCGGCATCCGACACGTATTGGGCTTTGACCGGACTAACGACGCGGTGTTGATCGGCGCAGGCCATCTAGGTAGTGCGCTCGTCAACTACAAGGGCTTCTCGGTCTATGGCCTCAAGATCGTGGCGGTGTTCGACAGTGACAGCGAGAAGATCGGCGAAGAGATCGGAGGACTGAGGATACGATCCACGAGGTCGTTGAAACCTTTCATCCGCAAGCACAACATACGCCTCGCAATTCTGACTACACCCGGCGACGTCGCGCAAGAATTGACGAAACGTCTCGTCTCTGTGGGGATCATAGCGATCTGGAATTTCACTCCTGTTCGGGTTACGGTCCCCTACGGTGTCCTGGTACGCAATGCGCATATCTCCTTGGGGTTATCTCAGATCGCGTACCATCTCAAGAGGCAGGCGGCATCCAACGCGTCGGTGTCGTCGGCCTGGTCGGGCTGAGTCACGTCATCGGGTGGTGCCGGTCACAGAGGGGTGTCATGCTGATTCTCATCGCCCACGGAAGTCGGGATCCGAACTGGCGAGCGTCGGTCGAGAGCATGACACGGGCACTCCAGGCTGATCTCGGCCCGGACAGGGTACGGCTTGCATATATGGACCACACCCCTCCCACGCTGGGCGATGTCGTCGCCGAGGCGGTTGGAATCGGTATGAGACGCCTGCGAGTTCTCCCGCTCTTCCTGGCCAACGAGGGCCACGTCGATCGGGATATTCGGCCTGCGGTCGATCGACTCCGCCGGATCCATCGATCGGTCGAGATCGAGCTGCTACCGGCGCTGGTACACCATGCGCCTTTCCGCGAGTTCCTCGCCAAACTCGTAGTGGAGACGGAATAGTGATTTTCGCGAGTGTCGACTTCGAGTCGATCCAGAAAGCTGGCGAGCTCAGCTCAGATGGTATCGCATGCGATCTGTAGAATCCCTAGTCGGCGACGATGACCGGATTGGGTACGCTCGCGGACCGTTTCTTCATCTGACCATCGGTTGCACGGTACTGGGGTGGCCCAATGTTCGGCACAGCGGATAACCCTCTCGGAACGGTCTATCTGGTCGGTGCCGGTCCCGGCCATCCCGGCCTGATCACGATGCGCGGTATAGAGTGTCTGCGGCAGGCCGACGTAGTGCTGTATGATTATCTGGTTAACCCCGCCATCGTCGAGTATGCCCCATTGTCGGCGGATCTGGTGGGGCTCGGACACCATAAGAGTGGGCGCGCCCTCTCACCAGCGGAGATCACCGCAAGGATGCTGGAAGAGGCGCGCAAGGGCCGCACCGTTGTGCGACTGAAGGGTGGAGACCCATCGGTGTTCGGCCGTGGCGCCGAGGAGGAGGAAGCGCTGCGCACTGCGGGCATCCCTTACGAGATCGTCCCCGGGATCACGGCGGGCCTTGCTGTCGCCGCCTATTGCGAGATTCCCATCACGCACCATGAGGAAGCCTCCGCCGTGGCGATCATCACCGGTCGGGAGCGCGACGAGAAAACCGAGTCTCATTTGGGCTGTGGGCTGGCCGATTTTCCGGGCACGCTCATCTACTACATGGGCGTGCGTCGTGTTGCGGAATGGAGCGGTGCCCTGATCGAGCAAGGTAAGTCACCCGAGACACCGGTGGCGATCGTGCGTTGGTGCTCGCGAGCTCAGCAACGGACGATACGCTGCACGCTCGGGACTGTCGTGAATGTCGTTGAAGAGCAGGATATTAGACCGCCCGCTGTCTTTGTGGTCGGTTCGGTCGTCGGGCGTGCGCCAGAGGTTTCCTGGTTCGAGTCCCGACCGTTGATCAGTGCGCGTGTTCTGGTGACCGGGTCACCGGGCACCGCCGAGCCGCTGCGCGACGGGCTGGGTGCGCTGGGAGCGGAAGTGATGACTCGGCCCGTGATTCGGGTCACCGATCCACCGGACTGGGCGCCGGTCGATGCTGCGCTCAAGCGGCTCGGCGACTACGATTGGCTGGTGTTCTCCAGCGCGAACGGCGTGGACTATCTGTTGCGCAGGCTGTACGACAGCGGCGCCGACGTACGACGTCTTGGGCGGGCGAAGTTAGCCGCACTGGGGTCCGGCACGGCCGAGCGCTTGACCCGCTACAGTTTGCGAGCCGATCTGGTGCCCGAGCAATTCGTTGCAGAGTCACTAGTCGGGGCCCTGGTCGCGGAAGCGCGCGACCGTCGGTTCTTGATCGCCCGGACAGATCGGGGTCGCAATATTTTGGCCGCGGAGCTTGAGAAGGCAGGTGCGCGGGTCGATCAGGTTGTGGTCTACGGAAGTGTCGACGTGGAGGAGCCCGATCCGGGTGCCGTCGCGGCGTTGTCGGCCGGTGAGATCGACTGGGTGACGGTCACCAGTTCCGCCATAGCGCGCTCGGTCGTTCGCCTCTATGGGGATGCGTTGCGGCAGGCTCGGCTGGCGAGCATCGGTCCGCTGACGTCAGCGACCTTGCGCGAACTCGGCTACGAACCGGCGGTGGTGGCGTCGCCACATTCGACGTCTGGATTGATCGACGCGATAGTCACTGGCGGGCCCGGCCGAGATTAGGGCCGGACCTCATTCTCGGATTTCAGCCAGCATGCGACGGACGAGTTCGCTCACGCTCGTCTGCTGGATCGTAAGATTCTCGTAGAGACTGACTGGAGCCTCGTCGGAGAGCAGGTATGAACGTTCTGCCAGAATCGCAGTTTGGCCCAGGCGACCGAGACACCACACGGCCGTGCCTCTGACCTGTGGATCGGGGTCGTCCAATGCGTCCGTAACTGCGCCACGTACTTCGTCGAAATGATCAGCCGCGAACGAGCCCAGTCGACCGATGGCCCACAGAGTCCCGGTCTTGAAATGATCGAGGTCTTCCTTGGCCATGCTCAGGATGAGAAACACGACAATGGGGATGTAGTCCGCGAAGAGCCGCGGCCGGTTGCGAACGATCTCGGCCATCGCTTCCGGTGCGTGCCAACAGATGGCACCCGACTCTTCGCTGATCAGCCAGTACAGCCGCCGCAACTGTTCTCGGACGTAGTTGGGATCGTCTTCGGCGACCCGTGCGGCCGCGGTCCCGAGGGCTTCGACTGCTCGCCAGGCGATCTCCGGATCTCTGTCGTACGTAAGCGCCACCAGGATCGCCAGGGCCCGGCGTTTGTCGGCGTCAATCTCCGTTACCCGCTCGAAGTCACCTGCAGCCAACAGATCGCGGAGTCTCGTCTTGATAGTCACGCGTACATGTCTTATTAGTATTAGTGGACTGCAGCCCCTTCCATCCACGTCGTCTCTACGCGAGCATGACAAGCATATCGGACACGTTCCCGGGGTCAATCCCTCACGACGACGACCCCAAGCGAGGCTGTTCAATGCAGCCCGACCTGCCTCGAGATCTGGTACGCTCACGTCGTTCCTCGCCATTTTGACGAGACGAGTTCTGCCATGAGGCGCAGACTTGGGGTGTTGCCGGCGATGTCGCGAGTGACGCCACCGATCTTGAACGCGCGCTGGCCGTTCAGGCCGCACGGGCATGCGGGCCGGGGCAAATCGCAACCCGTTTCCGCGAATAACAATCATTCACATTCCATACAATCGGCTCGCTGCGCAGGGCATCGAGGAATCTCGCCATGCAGGTGATATGTATTTCAAGAGGCACACTCGGGCGGGGGCGCGAACTCGCCGAACTGACGGCAAGGAAGCTGAACTACGGTTGCCTGAGCCGGGAGGAGTTGGTCGAGGCTGCCACGAAGGAAGGCATCCGGGTGGGCAAGTTGGAGATGGCGATGCTCAAGCCGAAAGCCTTCAGTGAGCGTTTGGCAATCGAAAAGGAGCATTATCTGGCGTTTTGCACGGCCTATCTGTGCGACCGCGCGAATGAAGGACCGTTGGTCTACCATGGGCGGACGGGCCATCTGCTTCTCCCCGGAGTGAGTCATGTGCTCAGGGTTCGTGTCGTCTGCGACAAGGAGCAGAGAATCCTGGCCGTCATGGAGAGGATGGGACTAGAACGCAAGAAGGCGGCCCAGTATGTCGACCAGGTCGACGAAGACAGGAGGCGCTGGGCCAAATCGATGTACGCCGTCTCGGGAGAGGAGGTGATCAACTACGATGTCGTCGTGAACCTCGAGCAGATGAGTCTGGAGAATACCGCCAGCGCATTGACGGGCGTAGCTCAGTTGCCGGATTTCCAGATGACACCGGCCTCGAGGAAGACCATGCTGGACTTGGGCGTGGGCGCCAAGGCACGGCTCGCGTTGGCGAGGGACGAGCGCACTTCCCAGGCGACGTTCAAGACTCGGGCGGATTCTGGTGTGGTCACCGTGAGCTATTTGCCTCAGGACTCCAAGCTTGCGACGTCCATACCCGCAGTGCTGGAAGGCGTTCCGGGAATCAGCGAGGTCAGGGCCACGATGGCGATGACCAACATTCTCTGGGTCGAGGAGGAATTTCAACCGGACTCTGAGACATTCGGAAAGGTGGTCGAGATCGCCACGAAGTGGAATGCCGCGGTCGAGCTGATGAGGCTCGCCTCCGAGGAGGAGGGGGTATCGGCGCAATGCAGTCTGCTGGAGGTTGTCGCGCCGGGCGGCGAGAGGAATGAGGGCGAAGCATACAACGGCGGAATCGAGGACGACACTCCCGAGATTCCAGACGACGACAGAGGTCTAAAAGCCACGCTGGACGAGCTCGCCAGGGTCGGCCGGTCGGGTGGTGGGTTTCCGGTCTACGGTGGTCGCCAACAGCTGGTCGAAAAGCTGGGTCGACACATTCCGTACACGTTGGTGGTTCTTGGCGATGTCTACCTTTCGAAGGGACACGCGGCGCGGCTTCGAGCCACCCGGGATCTCGGCAGTTATCTCAACGACCGAATCAAGGCACCAGTCGTCACGGCCGATGAGTTGGGAAGTCAGTATCTCTTTGGCAAGAGAGACGTTGTCCGCACAGCGGTGTTCGTCACGGCGGTTGCTGCCGTCTATTGGCTGGTGTTTACCCACCAGGAGGCGATACTGGCATTTCTTGCGAATACAGGCTGGTATGCCGAGGCTGCCGAGGGGACCATTCTGGGGAGGTGGGGACTGCAAAAGCTCGTTGTCGCGGCAGTGGTGACAGGCGTGATCCCTGTGATCGCACTTGCCTATGGAAAGGTCACGGCTGCCGTCTTGAAGTGGATAAAGATGGAGTAGATCAGACCTAGAGGAACCGCCTGTGATAGAGAGTCTACTGTTCGGTCACTTCATACAGCTGGATCTGAGCACGGCGCTTCAGGTCGCGATCCTCGGGTTCATCGGCGGCACGCTGAGCGGATTCATCGGGAGCGGTGGCGCGTTCT
>JASFLD010000004.1:0-25803 GCA_050118275.1 Gemmatimonadales bacterium | reverse complement strand
GCAGACTGACCGGTGAACCGCGGCGGCGTCTTACTGTCGCTCGATCCTGAAAATGCAGACTGACCGGTGAACCGCGGCGGCGTCTTACTGTCGCTCGATCCTGAATACGTTGGGCGACACCGGATCGGACACATTGCCGCTGACATCCATGCGTCGCTCCTTGCGAACGATACCGAACGAGACCGCTTCGTTAGCCTCGTAGGACCTCAAGATACGCATGGCATGACTCGGGCTCTTGACGGTACGCCCGTCTATGGTCTGAATCACGTCGCCGGCCTTGAGGTTCAGTTCGCTGTCTTCCGGCACACTCAAGACGAGAACGCCCTCTTCCACCCCGAAGTACTCCCCCAACTGCGGGTTGAGAGAGACCAGTTCCAATCCGGGCCAGCGGGCGCCCAAACGCAGAGCGAATGTCTCTGGGCCGCTGACATGCACCTCAGGCACCTCGCCCAAGCGCTCGACCCAGCGCTCCATCCTTTCGACATGAGGCATTTGCCCCTGGAAACTGTATACGATAGGTCCGTCAAACTCGCCGATAACCAAATGCGCCGTCCGGGTATCGCCGTCCCGGCGATATTCGACTGCCACCGTGTCACCACGCTCGAATTTGCGGGAGCGCTCCACCAGGCGCCGGCCCGGCGCCGACAACGTCTCATCATACTCTTCGTCGCCCGACAACAGGCTCACTCCACCCAGCTTCGTGATGACGTCGCCTTCCTTGATACCCGCTTTGTCAGCCGGGCCGCCCTCCATGACCCGTTCGATGAGCGCACCGTACCGGTCGGTCTCGGGGTTGGCCTCGCTCTGCACCCAGACCCCTAGTCTCGGGCGGGTCTCGGCAGTCCAGAACATCGATTGCAGACTGTCCAGCTTGGGGAAGACGCGCACAGTCTCGAAGGGCTCGACGCAGATACACCTCTCCTTCTCTCCCGCCGCTTTTTCTTTCTCTTCTTGAGCCTGTGCCGCCGGCACCAGGCCGACTAGCAGAAGAGCTCCACCCATTATGAGACCAGACCACCTCATCAGATTCCTCCTCTTGGCCTGCTTCAAAGGAAGCCCATTTATAGATCTCACGGCACGAGCGTGTCCCGCGCTACCTCCACACTGCACCCGGCTGCTCGACCAACTGTAGGCCCACCAGCGTCTCCAATGCCTCCACTCGTTCGCCCCAGAGGCCGACGAGCACTTCGCGGTCCATTCCGGCGGCCCGGCTCTCGCTGAGCATCCGGTCCAGAATACCGATGCGATCTTCCAGCGCGGAAACCGCCAAAGCCGTCGGGGCGTCATAAACGCGATAACGAGGGGTGTATCTTTGCAGCAGCCCCTCCAACTCCTGTGAACGTACGATCATCGGGCCCAGATCCTGACTCGCCTCTTCGACCACCCATTCATCCGCTTGTTCGCCCCCCCGCTGCGCGGGTCCTCGCAGTACTATCACGCCCGTCAGGATCGCCGCCGCTGCAAACCCCGCTGTGCGGAGTCCAAATCGCCTCCGCCACCGCCGCCGACGCACCTCGTCCGCCACCCTGATCCACAGATCCCGGGGCGGCCTGTAGCGCGGAAGTGCACGGAGCTGCGCCCGTATCTGATACAGCCGATCGAGTTCGGTCCGGCACAACTCACACGACTTCACGTGCTTGCGGGCGAACGCCGACCCCTCGCCATCACGAAGCGCCAACAACTCCTCCATCGCCAAATGCCGACCCTTGCTTATCACTCCAACCACTCCCGCAGACGCTTGTGCGCCCGTGACAACTGCGATTTCGAAAAACTCGTCGTTTTCCCCATCATCTCACCGATTTCCTCGTGCGTGTAGCCCTCTACATCGTGCAACCAGAGCACCGCACGCGTCACCGGTGGCAGTCGGCCTAGCGCCGCCTCCAGGTCCACCGGCGCCGACGGATCGGGAGCTCGCCCCACCACGCCGCCCGGCATTCCGTCGTCCGAAAAAAGCGAGCGGCTCGCCCACCTTCGCTCGCGCCGTAGCAGCATCAGCGCCTTGCTCACCGCCACCTGACGAATCCAGCCCCAGAGTGATCCATCACCTCGAAAGCGACCGATCGAGCGGCAGACCTCCAGAAACGTATCTTGGAGCACATCCTCGGCATCCTCTTCGTTGCCACAGATCCTTCGACCGATGGTGTAGACCGGCCCCTCGAAGGCTCGATAGACCGTCTCCAGAGCTTCCAGATCGCCGGCCCTTGCCCGGGTGATCTGCACGTTCCCGACCGCTAGTGCTTCGCTCTCCATTCCACTCTGTATAGATGCGTGAAGGGCGCAAAGCGTCGCCCCGGGCTGGGGGGCGCGCGCCGGGCCTGGGTTTGGAGGTTGATCGCGAGGAAAGAGAAAGGCTCCCTCTAGTCAGGGAGCCCTTCAAGTCATTGCGTCAGAACGGCGATCAGAATCCGGGCGAGAAGCCGAACTGCCAGTACCAGCCTTTCTCGGGTCGATTGTTCGGGTGAACGAAGTCGATCTCCAGCAACGCCACGCCGAACAGATTGATGCGGCCAGCGACCCCATAGCTCGTGATTGGAGACCAAGGATCTTGGTTACCGCCCAGCACGAGAGCGCGACTGCCACTCCACCAGGCGACGCCAGCGTCAAGGAAGAACGCTATCGTGATGGGTGGCATGCCGGGAACTGCCGAAACTCCCAGGCCCTGCGGGATGGGTGTCCGCAACTCGAAGTTCGCGATCGCCACCCGGCTCCCGAATAGCTGATCATAGGTTGGGCACGGGCTGTTCTCCAAGCCGACGAACGAATCGTTGCCAGTCGGAGGGCCGTAGCATTCGCCGTAATTGAACGAGCCGGAGTCGTAACCCCGAATGAGCTGCTGATAGCCGATGAAGAGCGGCTGCATTCGCAGATCTTCGCCGCCGCTACCGTAGCGGCCGTAGTGCAAGAAGCGACCCGCCAGCGTGTACGGGGCGAGGGGCATGAAGTAACGACGGTAATCCACCAAGGCGCCAACGAAATTCAGTGAACCGACGGTGGGCGAAACCTCGAGTCGGTAGCGCTGGCCCAAGACGGGGCCGGTGTAGCCGAAGAACGTGTTATCGTAGACCAGAGCCGTCGTGACCGTTCCCAAGTTCAGCGCTCTCGGCGTGCAAAGACTGTAGAATATATCGTCGTCCGACTCACACTTCTCGAATTCCTCCTTCGTCTCGTCAATCACACTGCCCGTGGGCGACACCGTTCTGCTGATCAGTTCGTAATCGTACGAGATGTTGCGGTAGCGGCCACTCAGCTCGATGCGCTGGACGCGGCTCACAGGATACGTGACGATGCCGGAAGCCTCGCGGCTGGTCTGGCGCAGCCTGAGCTCCTGTTCGAGGAGATTGCCCAGGCCATCGAACGCATAGCCGAAGCGCCGATCGAGAATCGGGATTTGACCAACGGTCGCGCCCCAGTTCCAACGCGACTTTCGGTTCTCATAACCCACGATGGCCGCGATGTCCTGGAAACTGCCGTTTACCTGCAGCAGGGTGGCAAGCGAATGCTCGCCCAGGTTGTCGCTCCAGAACAGGGCCGTCCCGCCGCCGACGAACGTGCCGTACCGGTCGCTGCCGACCGCCACCTGCGGCGGCGCGATGTAGTCCAGCGATAGCCCCGCGCTGTACTTGGTTCTCTCGAACTCGTCCGCCGTCGCCGGAAGTCCCAGCTCGGCGTTACCAACCAACGCCATCACATCGCCGACCGGACGATCGGCTGGGGGCAGCACGGCCGGGCTGATCTCCGCCAACGGCGCTAGCACGGGTCCGCCTTGCAGCACCGCGGTCGAGTCGATGGCGTAGATCGTATAGCGGTCGCCCTCGTAGGCGCTGAATACCAACTCGTTGGACTCGGTCGCTACCGACAGAGCCGGACTGAGCTCGGTGATTCCACTGACGCCAGTCGTCAGGTTGGTGACCTGATAGATCTCGCCGTCGGAGACGCTCGCTCGGTAGATGTTGCTGATGCCGTTAGCGTCGGAGATGAAGTAAAGGCTCGATCCGTCCTTCGACCACTCCGGGTTGATGTTCTTGGCGTCTGGAAAACTGGGGGCCCGCTCGACTTCCAACGTAACTGGATCAATGAACGCGATCTGATACGGCCCCCAATCGAGTTCGCGCAAATCCGTCGTGAACCGGTCGGTGACAAACGCGATGCGGCTTCCGTCGGGAGACCACTTCGGCTGCAGTTCAGCATAGGCGTCGTCGGTCAAACGGCGGCGTTCACCCGTCTCCACGTCGAGGACGAAGAGATCCATCAGGCCACCGACCGACGCCGCGTATACGATGAAACGACCGTCCGGTGACCAGGCCGGGTTAAAGATCTCGCCCGCCTCTTCGATCTTGAATTCCTTGATGGCCTCTCCCCGCTCGGCGTCGAGGATCGTGATGATCGGCTTACCCTTGCTCACACCAGCGAAAACGAACTCTCGACCTCCAGGATGCCAGTCACCGGCCGAACTGATGAACTGCAGGCTCTCGTAGTGCGGATCGAGCGCCGTCTTCAATATCTTCTTCTCGATCTTCCCCGTCTTGGTGTCCGCCCGGAACATCTCGATGGAGAAGCGGTCTTTTTCCGACAAGAACACGACCTGCGATCCGTCGGGGCTGACCGCAGGCGCTACGTTCAGGTTGCCGCTACCCGTCTCCGGCGAGATCACAACGCGACCGTAGTCCCCGGGCGACTGCGTCTCCTCGACCAGACTTTCGTAGGCCTCGCGAATCGACTCCTCCCACGACGCCATCAGCTCGTCGGGCGATATCTGCAGAACCGCCGCGATGGCCTGCGCCACGTTCCCCGTAGTAGAGGCGGCCTTGAGGATCTCGCCGACCACCGGGTCACCCCAGCGACCACCGATATAGGCCCAAAGGCCCTGGCCGTAGCGATACGGGAAGTACTTGGGATTGGCCAGATCTCTGAAGCTGGGGAAAACATCCCGGCGGACCGCGTCGCGCATCCACATGGCGGTGTGCGGATCAACCGGACCGAGCGATAGGTACTCGGCCATACCCTCGATGAACCAGAGTGGCATGGCCAGTGCCACAGGGAAACCGCCACCGATGGCCGAACGCGACTGCGTCGTAATGTCGAACTGGAACGCGTGCACCAGCTCGTGGCCGAGCACGTGGTCGGTTTCGGCGAGCGAACCGGCCATTGGAAGAACCACGCGACGCTTGAATGCCTCGGTCACGCCACCGGTGCCTTCGTCGATCGACCCCAAAAGGGCCGTCGTCTGCTCGAAATCCGGGTGATCCGCGTAGAGAATGACGACCTGTCGACCGCTCAACTCATGATTGAACAGCCGAGACAAGCGGGTGTACCAGCGCTCGGCCATTCGACCGGCTTGCTCCACAGCCTCTTGAGCCTCGGGATAGTAGAGGATGTCGAAGTGCTCGGTCTTGAGAGTCTTGAAGTCGAAGTTCTCGTATTGGACCTTGTTACGCCCGAAGTACTGCGCGTCGGCCACACCGGCCCCGGGGCCCGAGATCGCCGCGAGGGCCAAAACGAAACCGACAGCTAACGGGCGAGCACCAGCAAATCTCATGCGTCCTCCAACAACCGAGCTACACTGCGGACAGCCTCTGAACCTAGCCCTGAAAAGATAGGCCAGATGACCCCGAAACGCGACAGCCGGTCCAGCGAGCCGGTCGCGCGCGCCCCCTCAACCTATTGGACCAGCGGAACATCCACCCATGAGACCAGCAACGCCCACGCGCGCCACCCTGTATAACGCTCGACCACAGGCCGATGTTCCACTTCCACCGTGACATCTCGGGTCGAATCGACCGCCGTCGCCGTCAACGTTGCAACCCACCGTCAAGGTGCTGTCGCAGGGTTTTCAGAGGTCGCGGCGGCCCAGATCTCGACCCGTTTGCGGAGATCTTCATCTAAAGCGGGCGCCGCCTGGAGCGAGTCCAGCTCGCTCCAAACCGTCAGAACCGAGCGGGCGAGGCGCGCGAGCCGCACGCTGTCACCGCGGGCCTGCAACGACCGCATCAGCGGCAGCACATCCTCGATCGCCTGCCGGCGAGCCGCCACCTCCTCCGCTAGCTCGGGCGCCGCACCTCTGTCGGCCAGACTCGCAGAGGCCGGAGCTGTAGCTGGCGCTGCTTGAATCGCGCGGCCGGGACCGCGGCTGAATGGCCTACCGCCCAGGAGCAGAGCGACCGCAAGACTCGCAAACACTGCGAGAGCTAACTGATAGCTATTGATTCTCATGTTTGATCTCACCCTCTGTCGCACCCAACAATCCCAATCACTCCATATCGAGACAATTCTTCGGACCATTCCGTTAAACGGCCCCGCAAGGTTTCCATTTGCCGTGCCAAATGCCTGCCGCTAGAATCCACGCGGCGGTGAGAGCCTCGGAGCCCGTGAGCCGCGCGCGGCCGTCCACTACCGACGTCGGCCTCAGATGGCAACGGACACGCGGAGGACTCGGGGCTCACCCCGTTCCAGGGCCACGGCACCTCTCCGCGATCATTCTGTTAACGCGTAAGAGGCGCAGTCCGTGACGGCGCGCGAGCCGAGGTTGGAGCATGGCGATACTGAGCGATATCCGAGAAAGCGCTCGAACTACTCTCTCTACTACCTCCATCGACCGGCCTGCCATCACGCTCGGGGAGGCGCTCAGGCCTTTCCGTCGCCGGTTCTCGTGGGCCGGCATCTACTTTCTGGCCGTTTTCTTCATCGGGATGACGGGCTACATGATGATCGAGGGCTGGAGCTGGTTCGAAGCTCTCTACATGTCCGTCACGACGGTCACCTCGGTCGGTTTCATGGAGGTGCGCCCCCTCAGCCCTGCCGGCCGCTCGTTCACCCTCGTGCTTATCTTCCTCGGCATAACGGGCCTAGGAATGTGGTGGGCCCTCACCACCGCGCTGATCGTCGAACTCGATCTGGGCGGCGTGCTACGGAGACGTCGGATCATGCGTTCGATAGAAGGTCTGAAGAATCATCTCATCGTATGTGGTGTGGGGCGGATGGGGCGAGTGGTGGTAGACGAGCTCGAGCAATCCGCGCAGCCGTTCGTGGTCATCGAGCACGACCCATCGCGCCTAGCGATGCTACTGGAGCACCATTCGGACGTCCTCGTGATCGAGGGTGACGCCACCCGCGAGCAAACGCTGAGGGCGGCCGGTATCGCACGCGCCAGCGGGCTGGCCGCCTGTCTGGCAGATGATGCGGACAACCTTCTGGTCTGCATTACCGCACGCCACCTCAACCCCGACCTGACTACGGTCGCACGAGCCTACAACGAAGAGTCGGTGGAGAAGCTTCGGCGGGCCGGTGCCGAGCACGTGATATCGCCCAATCGTACTGGCGGCATACGCATGGCGTTCTCGCTCTTGCGCCCGCATGTCGTCAGTTTTCTGGACTGCGTCGTGTCGGGTGTGGGCATCGAATTGCGCTTAGAGCAGGCGGCGATTCCGGAGAGCTCGCACCTCGCGGGCCGCACACTGGCGGAAGCGAGAATTCCACAACGCACAGGCCTGATCATCCTCGGACTCCGCCGGGTCGGGCAGGAGGGACGGCTGATCTACAATCCCGGGCCGGAGACACGGCTGCAGGCGGGGGACATCATGATCGTCCTCGGCGGATCTCAGCAAGTCCAGCAACTACGCGAATACGCCGCGGTCGGCGTCGACGTGTAGCCGGGATCGAGTCCGGCTCGTCGACCGGAGCCAAGGCCGCTTAGACGTCGAGGTTCTTGACGTACCGGGCGTTCTGTTCGATGAACGCTCGACGCGGCTCCACCTCGTCGCCCATCAACAGGCCGAACAACCGATCTGCCTCCACGGCGTCGTCCATAGTAACGCGCAGAATCGTGCGCCGCTCCGGGTCCATCGTCGTCTTCCACAGCTGTTCGGGGTTCATCTCGCCCAACCCCTTGTAGCGCTGCACATCGGGCTTACCCTTCCCGTCCTTGTCGAAGCGCTTGAGAAGCTCATCGCGTTCCTCGTCGGAGTAAGCGTAGTGCTCCTCCCTGCCGCTTCGCACACGGTAGAGCGGTGGCTGTGCGATGTACACGTAGCCGGCCTCGATCAACTGGCGCATGTGTCGGAAGAAGAAAGTCAGCAGCAATGTCCGAATGTGCGCGCCGTCGACGTCAGCGTCGGTCATGATGATGATTCGATGGTAGCGCGCCCCGTCGATACTGAATTCGTCTTCACCGATCCCGGTGCCCACCGCGGTGATGATCGTGCGGATCTCCTCATTCGAGAGCACGCGATCCAGTCGGGCCTTTTCGACGTTGAGGATCTTCCCGCGTAGCGGCAGGATCGCCTGGAAATTGCGATCACGTCCCTGCTTTGCAGAGCCGCCGGCCGAATCGCCTTCGACGAGGTAGAGTTCACTGACGGACGGATCGTCCAGCGAGCAGTCGGCCAACTTCCCGGGCAGAATCGAGCCCTCGAGCGCCGATTTGCGCCGCGTCAGGTCACGTGCCTGACGCGCCGCTTCTCTGGCTCGCGCGGCTTGAGTGCACTTATCGACGATCCTGCGCGCGGCGGTGGGGTTCTCAGCCAAGAAATTGGAGAGCCCCTCGTTCACCACCGACTCGACGGCGCCGCGCACCTCGCTGTTGCCCAGTTTCGTCTTGGTCTGCCCCTCGAATTGCGGATCCATGACGCGGACGGACAGAATGGCCGTCAGACCCTCCCGTACATCTTCGCCGGTCAGGTTGAAGTTCGCTTTCTTGAGCGCTCCGGCGCGACGCGCGTAGTCGTTCAACGTCCGCGTCAACGCCGCTTTGAAGCCCGTCAGGTGCGTCCCACCCTCATGCGTGTTGATGTTGTTTACGAACGTGAAGGTGTCCTCTCTGAAGCCTTCGTTGTACTGCAACGCCAGCTCGATCTCGCATTCCGGCCTCTTGACCTCCACGTAGACGATGTCGTTGTGAAGGGCCTTGCGATTACCTCGGAGAAACTTCACGAACTCCTTGATTCCCCCGTCGTACTGATACTTCCCCTTCTTCTCCTCGCCGGGACGCTCATCCTTCAACGTGATTCGAACGCCACGGTTGAGAAACGCCAATTCTCGCAGTCGCGTCGCCAGTGTATCGAAATCGAACTCCAGCTCGGTGAAGACGTCGGCATCGGGCTTGAACGAGACCTTTGTACCCCTCTTGTCCGTCTTGCCACCCTGCTCCAGACCGGTGACCTTCTGACCGCGGCCGTATCTCTGGCGCCAGATCTCACCTTCGCGATGAATCTCGACCTCCAGCCACTCCGACAGCGCGTTGACGACCGATACACCCACTCCGTGCAGCCCGCCGGACACCTTGTATGATTCCTTGTCGAACTTCCCACCGGCGTGGAGGGTCAGCATCGCCAGCTCCACACCGGGTACCTTCTCGGTGGGATGCAGATCGACGGGGATGCCCCGTCCGTTATCTTGGACGGTCACAGAATTGTCGGGGTGGATCGTCACGTCGATTATGTCGCAGAAACCCGACATCGCTTCGTCTATCGAGTTATCGACCACTTCGTAGACGAGATGGTGGAGGCCGCGACCCGACGTGGAGCCGATATACATGCTCGGCCGCCGGCGCACACCCTCCAGGCCCTTGAGAACCTGGATCCTTCCGGCCGTATAGTCGTTGCCGGCCGAAGCACGCGCCGTCGCCCCTCGTACTCCTCCCTGGGCCGCCTTCTTCCCGGATTTCTTCGACTTCCTGCCAGCCGCCTTCTTGGGTTTGGCGACCGCCTTCTTTTCTTTCGCTTTCGTTCCCACCGTCTTCTTCCCTCGCCCCTTCTTCCCTGTCCCCGAACGCTTCGCCATTAGTATCCCTTTACATGCAGAATCGCATACGCGCTAGCACACGTCCGACGCGTCCTCATGACCCGTCGGCAAGTCTGAAAACGATCTTCTCGAATTTCCCCCTTCTCCGCGCCGCATTCAGCTGCGCGAGAATTCGGTATTCCATTAGCTGCAGCTCCATTATCCATGCCGAGGAACTCACCTCGACGAACAGGGTCCCTCGGTCGAACCCCACCGGACTCGCCACACTGGCGATTTGTGGGCCCACTACTTCCGCCCACTCCGAGAGCGCCGCTCCGCGTTCCACACCCTCCACCAACCCACGCGTTCGCAGCAAGCCCTCGATGAGGTGTCCCAGATGCTCCGGCGAGCCGCCTCGCTTCTCGCTCACGAGCGACGCACCCTGCCGTTCCTGATGCGATACTCAGGAAGGCTGGCACCCATGATCGCGAACTCGTCCGGTTTGGGAGACGTCACGATGATCTGCCCCCACTCTTCCGCCGTCAGCAATCCCACGACCCGTTCGGCTCGTGATGGATCTAATTCCGCAAAGACATCATCGAGCATCACGATCGGCCTGCGGCCCCCGCTTCTTCGCAGCGTCTCGGCCTCGACCATCCGCAGCGCCACTGCGGCCGTCCGCTGTTGACCGGCCGACCCGTAATTCCGCAACGCCAGGCGGTTCGACTCACCGTCCGCTACACGAAAACCCAAATCATCGCGATGCGGACCGACGAGGCTCAGGCCCCGGCGCCGCTCGCGTTCCGACTGTCGCTCGAGCTCGGCCAGGAACGCGCTCCTCCAGGACTCCTCCGCCTCGCTCGGCGCGCCCAAGTCCCCGAGCTTGACGACGGGCCGATACTCGAGATCGACCTCCTGTCCTCCCGAAATCGCTCCGTAATAACGCGCGAAGCTCTTCCGAACCGACGCTACCCACGCTGCCCGTGCCCGAAAGATCCGGATACCGTTCTCGACCAAACCGCTGTTCCACGCCGCCAGTTCCACCGGCCCCGCCCCGTCACGCAACAGGCCGTTGCGTTGCGAGAGCACCTGCCGGTAGCGCTGCAGGGCGGCTAGATAGCTCGGCTCGGCCAGCGAAAGTACGATGTCCAGGTAGCGGCGCCGGATGCTCGGTCCGCCCACTACTATGTCCACATCACTGGCGGTGAAAATGATAGCGCCGACCCGTCCGATCGCATCGCCCAACCGAACCGCTTCCCGGCCGGCGATCGAAACCTTCTTACGGCGGCCGTCGCGCGAGTAAGCCGCACTGACTTCGGTGCGACCGTCGCCTTCCGCATCCACCAGAGATCCTTCGACGCGAAAGTACTGCCGCCCGAGGCTCACCAACTGCTCGTCCCGAGCGCCTCGAAATGAGCGAAAGATCTCGAGATAATAGACAGCCTCCAGCAGGTTGGTCTTGCCCTGACCGTTATCGCCGATCAGCGCCGCACCGGCCTGTGGAAACTCGACGACTTCTTCCTCAAAATTCCGGAAATTCCGGAGTGAAAGCCGCTGGAGAAACACCATAGAAATTTAAGGTTTCCAGCGGCCTTTTCAAGATCCACCCTCAACGCGCCAGCAGGGCCATTTTTGTCAATTTTGAGCTTTCGGTGAGATCGCGAAGAAGCGGCTGAGATTGCCCCGCAGCGGGCCCGGGGCGCCACCGCTCAGCTCACAGCGACTGCCGTCTCAGAGGTCCCTGCAGGCGATCGGAAAGTCGTCGCAATCGATCACGATCACCACCACCGGCTGCGACACATGCCGTTGCCCGGCGGCATCCTCCGCTACACCGCGGATCTGGAGATGAGAACCCGTTTCTAGCTTCGGGATCTTCACGTCGAACGCCTCCCGAACGCTATCGCGCGGCTCGCCGAACGACGCCCTCCGCCAGAGAAGCGTATCCCTGGCCGCGGCTCCGCTCATGACAACCTCGACAGCCGCGATCAAACCAGTGGCCTGGATGACGATGAAGGTCGCTGAATCTGCCTTGACGGCTGCCTCTTGCTCCGGCGCCAGCACGCTCACATCCGTCGTCGGCGGCGGCGTGCTCAGGCCCGTGGGGCGATCGCGCTCGGCATCGCAGGCAGCCACGGCGACCCACAGCAAGGAGGCCAGGACGAACGTTGACACCCGTACGAAAGTCATGGGAGGGAGCTGACACCTCTTTAATCAATGCGCCTGCGTCTTCTCCAATATGCTACGAATCCGCCGGGATCGAAACAGCGAGTTCTGCGGTTCTCCCCGGAGCCCTTGACCTGCCGGCCTTTTCGCAGTGCGGTGCAGCCTCGCTCCTCCAAGGGCACCATCGCGAATTGGGGTCCCGACGTCCTCGAGAACGACCGGCCGTCCGACACAGGTAACGCATCTCATGAAGATCACTTCAGCAGATCACGCCAGGAGGGTCTGGGTGGTGCCAGAGGCTCGTCGTGTTCCACACGGTCCAGTAATCCGTCCAGGACCAACCGCAACTTCTCCATCGAGCGTCGGTAGCCGGAGCGCGCCAGGCCTATGGTAGCGGCCAAGAAAGCGGGCGAAAGGCCGAGCGCCACGTTCGGGATATCGGGGGACGCCGCCACGATTCCGAGCGCGGCAAGCGTAAACGGCGTACCCACCCCCACCCCCAACAGCCAGAACCAACCCGCCCGATCGTTGCCAAGATCGATCGTCAACGAGACCTGGCTCGACCTTTCACTCAGCGGTACGACGCGTAACTCAAGGGCTTTGCCCTTCTTGGCCAGTTGATAGCCTTTGCCGAGCAGATCGAAGCCTCGCATCAAGGACGCTACGACGCCGCTCTCCGGCTCCCACAACGAGCCGCCCTTGACCCGCCTCACTATGCGGAGGCTCTCGCTCGTCTGGAAATGTGTTTCGATCTGCTGTCTGACCTCATCCGCCGGGCGCTCGACGGTGCGGCACGATGTCACTAGCGCGGGGCCGCACAAGCGGCTCGCCCAGCCACGCTCGGCTAATAGCCCTCCGCTGGACGAGCCCGCCCGATACTCGGCGAGAGCGCGGCGGATGTTGGCCTCGGAAAGACCGACTTCGGCCGCGATGCGTAGCACGTCGGCCTCACTCAAATCCGGGGCCTTGCCCGCCTCAGCCTCCAGTTCGGTGGCGCGGCGGATCACCGCCTCCAGGTCCTGTCGCGTGAGATAGTTCCCGCCGGCTTCAGCCACTGTACGGCCCCTGGTTCGCCGCCGAGGGCGGGGTCACTCCTTCTTCTGCTCCACGTGGACGGGCTCGCCAGCCGCGAGCCGGCCGGGAACCATTTCGGAAGCGGGAAGCTCCGGCAAATCCTCTTCTTCCTCCTCGCCGGTCGGCTCCTCGCTCGACTTGGCGGCCTTCCCTCGGAGGAACGGCGTCAACAAGTCCATCGGGATGGGGAACAACGTCGTCGAGTTGTTCTCAGCCGCGATCTCCGACACGGTCTGCAAGAAGCGAAGCTGGAGAGCCGCCGGGTCGGCGCTCATGATCTGTGCCGCCGCCACGAGCTTGCGCGACGCTTGATACTCGCCCATCGCGTTCACGACCTTGGCGCGCCGCTCACGTTCCGCCTCAGCCTGACGTGCCATGGCTCGCTTCATCTCCTGCGGCAGATCGATGTCTTTCACCTCGACGGCCGTAACCTCGATACCCCACACGTCGGTCTGCTCGTCGATGATCGTGCGCAACATTTCGTTGTACTTCTCTCGTTCGGCGAGCAAGTCGTCGAGCTCGGCCTGTCCGATCACCGACCGCAGCGTGGTCTGCGCGAGCTGCGAAGTCGCGAAGAGGAAGTCCTCGACCTCCACGATCGCCTTGACAGGGACGTTCACCCGGAAGTACAGGACTGCGTTGACCTTGACCGACACGTTGTCCCGGGTGATGACGTCCTGGGGGGGGATGTCCATGGCGACGATCCGTAGGCTCACCCTCTGCATGCGCTCGATCCCAAACGGCACCAAGAAGATGAGGCCCGGGCCGCGTGCGGTGCGGAGCCGGCCAAGACGGAAGACGACCGCCCGTTCGTACTCCCAAAGAACTCTGAGACTGGTAGCCAGAGCTGTGGTTCCGGCAACGGCTAGAGCAGCTAATAGGAACTCCACAACGGACCCCCCTGTCGAATCGCTCGGCTGAAACCGCTCGAGGATGTGGCATCACGATGAAGTTAGCCCGCCTGGCAAGTTCGCGCGAGAATCAATTTCGCCCACCGCCCGTTCCGTCCGACAACAATCGCTCGCGACGTCGAGAGTAGGTAGAATGAAACCGTCGCCTTTTTAGCGGATGCCCAGATCAACACGACCCCCGTCAGGCTTCGAGAAGCCGGTGGCGAACCGCCTAACCGTCTCTCGATGCCCGCGGGGGTCGATCGTGCTGCCTGCTACGCCTGTTTGGCGCTCAACTGCCTCTGGAGAGGGTGTAGACGTAAGCGGCTACGGCCTTGACCTGGTCATCGGAAATACCGCTGCCACCTTTGGGGGGCATCGCCGTGCCAACCGTCGATTCGCTGGCATCGACACCGTTCATTATCGTCTGGACTATGCCGTCGTACGAACCGTCGTTGTGAAGCCACTCGTCATCGGTGAGGTCTGCGCCGAGGCCGGGCATCCCCTTGCCCTCGGGGCCATGGCAGACGTTGCAGAGACCGGCGCCGCCGAAGATCTCCTTGCCCTGCGCGACCATCTCGGGCGTCACTCCCTCAGGCAACTGCATCTCACCCTGTTCTTCCGCTTCGGCCATCTGCCCTGTCGCCGGGGTCTCGGCCGCTGCCGCCTCCCCGGAGCCCGCCTGCTGGCCCGTCTCGCCGCCCCCGCAGGCTGCCCAGACCATCAGGCCGGACAGCAGTCCGACCAACGTCAAACCGCGCGTGCGAAGCATTTCTCAATTCCTCCAGTGGTTGATGCAGCCTGCCGTCACCGATTCCGCGAGCTGCCCATCCTTTGACGGGCCGTCGGCATCCAGTAGCAAGCTACCGCCTGACTCGAAAGTTGGGGATTTCGAGAACCGATAATACCGGGGCAGCCGAGGTGCGTCAAGCGGTTTGCGCCATCAGACCCTTGGCGCTCCGCAAGCCGCACAATATCGCCAAGCCCGGTCCATCTCCGCGCCGCACGAACTACACTGCCCCGACATGGGAGAACCGCAAAACGGGCAGAAGAGCGCGCCCTCCGGAAGCTGCTCCGTGCATCGGCGGCAAGTCCGCGTAGCGGCAGGCCCCGCTCGATCCATCGCCACGTCTTCCGATTCAGCCGCTGCCGGATCTTCAACCGAAGTCGCATCATCAACGGATACCGCCTCGGGAGGCGCGGACGCACTGGCATCGGCCGTAGGATGGTTGATCGGTTGGGTTTCCTCCGAATCCGGCGCCATGGCCTCGTCGGCCGCGATCGCCCGCGCCCAGTCCGTCCGCTCACGCACCTCGGGCGGTGCGTACCTTATGTCGCCCGGGGGAGGGATCTTCTCGGGGTTGAGCCAGACGCGCGCTTCTGGATAGGAGCGGTATCGACGAATGTCGGCCACGATCTCACCCAAACCCGCCTGCAACTCGGGCTGCAGATCGCCCTCAGCGAGCAGATAACCGCGCTCCCCCGAAAGCATCCGCGACAGCGTCGCCTCGTAGTCCTCATTAGACCGAAAGCCGAGCGCATTGCGGACGCGCCGGTACGGCACGAGATGTTCGTGCACCTCGAGCACCGTGCATGGCTCCAGCAAGGCCGTCGGGCGCTGGCGTCTCATACTGTCCACCAGCTGGTGATAGAGACGATCGAGGTCGTCCATTCGCCTCACATCCCACGCGATACGCGCATCACGAGCTCAGGCGCCGCGCTCGAACAAGTAAGCGCTGTCCTCGTGTCGATTCCCGCGGGCGTCGCAGATGGAAAACTGGCTACCCGACCAGATCGCCGCCGCACCATACTCGCCACGCTTGTTGACCGCGTAGAAGTTCACGTTGAAATCGGGCTCGCCGGCCTCGGTCAGCAACCGTTCTTCGACGCTGAAGTGAACGATCCGCTTCAGAGCCTGCAGACAGGCATCCTTGGGCGCGTCACCGCGTCGCATGAGCTCGACCACGAGCATCGAGCCGCAGCTCTTGATCACAGCCTCGCCGCGCCCGGTGGATCCGACAGCACCCACATCATTATCGACATAGAGGCCGGCGCCGATGATCGGACTGTCGCCCACCCGCCCGGGCACCTTGAACGCGAGACCCGACGTCGTCGTGACACCCGACAACTCGCCGGCGGTGTTGACGGCGCAGCAGTTGATGGTTCCGTAATGACGCCTGCCTTCCCACGCGTCGAGCAGTCCGAACTCTTCGACGTCCTCCTCCGACTGCTCCGGTGTCAGGTAGTCATCCTCGGAATTCAAGCGCGCTCGCCAGCTCAGCCAGACGCGACGTGCCCGATCCGTCAGCAGCTCCTCCTCGACAAACCCCATCTCTCGAGCGAACCGCGCGGCGCCGGCGCCAACGAGAAATACGTGATCGGTGTACTGCATGACCGCCCTCGCCACCTGGGCGGGATGTTTGAATCCCTCCAGAGCGCCCACAGCTCCAGCGCCACGCGTCGGTCCATGCATCACGGAGGCATCCAATTGGACGACGCCGAGCGCGTTCGGCAGGCCGCCATATCCGACGCTGGTGTCCTCGGGGTCCGCCTCCACGATGGCTACTCCCTCGACCACTGCGTCGAGTGTGTCCGTCCCGGTTTCGAGCAGCGCCATGGCTCGTTCCGTCGCGGCGAGCCCGTTCCGGCTCGAGATGACCACGGGGCCGACTTCTGCGGACCGGCGTATCGTCGGACGCGGCTGGCCCTCGAGCGGGCCGGCGCCCGCCAGCGCGCCCAACCCCGCCATCGCACCGGCTTTGAGGAATTCCCTACGCGTCGGCCGATTCATATCTCCTCCTTGCTGTCCGCTCGTTTGAGCCTGAAGGTCAGATTGGCTGCTTCGCCGCGATGCTCGTTGCCCGCAGTCGCCGTAACGGCAAGGCGAGTAGGATCAGTCGTCAGAAGTGATCTCATGTAGTTGCGCGACCAGATCCCGAATCCGCCTCGCCATCGCTCCGATCGCTTCCACGCTTCGGGTCTGCTCGGCATTCAGCTGGTCGGCATCCATCAGCAGGAGTTCCACCTCTGCCATGATCGCGGTCAGCGGTGTGCCGACCTCGTGCCGGATGTGGCTCACGGCCTGCTGAAGCCGCTCGAGTTGAGCCTCGCCGCGTCCCTCTTTCTCCACATCAGCCATACTGCCCCCCAGCGCCAGAGGAGGATGCCAGTCCGAACCACGCTCGAAAGATCGGAGCCATCGTCAGATATCGACCTGACCCTGACCAGGCCTAGCTATGCTTGATCAAACGGACAAATCGCACCCGCCGTTCGTCCACCGTCCTGACGACGAACCTGGCCCCCTCGACCTCAACGGCATCTCCAGGCTTGGGGACGTGTCCCAGCTCGCCGAGAATGAAGCCACCGAGCGTATCGTAATCTTCCACGGGCAGAGCCAGAAGGAAGCGCTCGTTCACATCATCGATAGGCGCACCACCGTCGATCAGTATCTCGCCGGCCGAGGTAACGGTCACCATCGGTCGCGCGACATCGTGCTCGTCATAGATCTCGCCGACGATCTCCTCGATCAGGTCCTCGAGCGTGACCAGTCCATCGGTACCACCGAACTCGTCCACGACCACGGCCATGTGTATGTTCATTCGACGAAATTCCGCCAACAGGTCGTCGACAGATTTCGTGTCCGGCACGAAATACGGCTCTCGCATGACCTGTGACACAGCGAAATCCTCGTGGTGCGCCGCTGCGGCCAGCGGCAACACATCTTTTCCGAGCACGATACCGACGACCTTATCGAGGCTCTCTTCGTAGACCGGTAGCCGCGAGTGGCCCGATCGGCTGATCACTTGGATGAGGTCGTCGAGCTTCGCATCCAAAGGCACCGCAACAATGTCGGGGCGCGGCGTCATCACTTCTCTCGCCATCGTTCGTGTGAGCTCAAAAACCCCGGTGATCATCTCGTGTTCGTCCTGCTCGACCTTGCCCACCTTGCGCGCGCGATCGACCAGCAACAGCAACTCCCCGCGACTATGGACGCGCTCCGACTCGCTCGGCAGTCGGACTCCAAAAAGTCTGAGCAGTCCGTTGGCCGACGCGTTGATCGACCAGATGAGAGGATGCCCTATGCGAGTGAACAACACGAGCGGTTGGATCAGCCAGCGGGCCGCCTGTTCGGGATACAAGATCGCGGCCGCCTTTGGCGCCTGCTCGCCAAGCACGACGTGTAGATACGTGATAGCCGTAAAAGCGATGAATACGGCCACTGCGTGACGGGCGATCCAGTCGGCGGGGCTGGGCAGACCCGAAAATAGCGAGATCAGCGTCTCGGCAATCGCCGGCTCACCGATCCAACCCAAAGCGAGCGAAGCCAGAGTGATCCCGACCTGACAGGCCGATAGATAGCGGTTGAGATCGCCCTGAGCGCCCTCGACCGCCCGAGCGAGGCGATCGCCTCGCTCACTCATGCCCGATAGCCGCGTCTCGTCGGCGCTGACGAGCGCGAACTCGGCGGCGACGAAGAATCCGTTGGCGCCCACCAGGGCGAGGACGGCTGCCAGCCTCCAACCGACTTCAATCGCTGTCATTCAGGATGCCGCAGAGGGGAAGAGAGCGCCCCAGCACACTCGCCAGGGCTTACGAGCAATGCGCTCTCGATTATTACTCTTCTAGTCCTCGCTGTTGCTACCGCCATAGGGAGTGACGGGCTCGCAGTACCGGCGCCCCAGCTCGTTCAGTTGGTCCAAATCCTCCTGCGTGACCCCAGGATACCGCTTGGCCATGTACTCCATAGTTTCCTTGAACCACGCCTCCCGCTGATCCTCGGTGGCCTGCAAAACGCCACACCGTCTTATTTGGCTGAACAACTCGTCACGTGCCTTCTCGAACAACGGAGCGTCGTGTTTGCCCTCCTTCTTGCGTTTGCTCACTTATCCTCCTGTACCTACAATTAGTCTGCCGTTGGTTGAGGCAGCCTCGCATCCAGGGCTGACAACTGGACTTAATAATATGGGTCCGACCACGACATGCAAACGGCCAGAGTCGACATGCCAGAGGCCTGGGATCCGGTTCGCCTCGAGGTCTATCGATCGCTGCTCCACGCGATCGCGGAGGAAATGGGCGCCGCGCTCCGACGTAGCGCGTACTCGCCGAACATAAAGGAGCGGCGCGATTACAGTTGCGCCATCTGTGACAGGCTAGCGGCGCCCGTTGCCCTGGGTGACCACATGCCTGTGCACCTCGGCGCGATCCCACAGAGTGTCCGCGCCGCCGTCTCCAGCCAGAATCTCGAGGATGGGGACGTCGTCGTACTCAACGATCCTTTCCACGGGGGTACGCATCTCCCGGACCTCACAGCCGTCCGTGGCGTTTGGCTGAACGGTTCGGTTGAACCGATTGCCTACGTCGCCTCGCGGGCCCACCACGCCGACGTGGGGGGAAGCGCTCCGGGCTCGATGCCCCTCTCCCGAGAGATCTTTCAGGAGGGCATCCGCATCCCTCCCGTGTTGCTGGTCAAAGGCGGCGAGCCTCAGTCGGCCATCTGGCGACTTCTCCTGGCAAACGTACGCACCCCGGGCGAACGGGAAGGCGACCTCCACGCCCAACTGGCGGCACTCGACGTGGGCGTTCGCCGTCTCCGCGAGTTGGGCGGTCGGCGAGGCATCGAATCACTACAGCAGGCTTTCTCATCTCTCTCCGCCTATGCTGACCGGCTCGTTCGCAGCGTGATCGAGCAGCTCCCCGATGGCGACTACATCGCCGAGGATGTCATGGACGACGACGGCGCGGGCACAACCGATGTGCGGATCGTCGCGCGCGTGACGGTCAGAGGACAGGAAATGCGGGTCGACTTCACCGGGTCCGCTCCTCAGTGCGGTGGCAACACCAACGCCGTATCAGCGATCACCGAGTCTGCCGTTCGCTATGTGCTGCGCTGCGTTGCCGAAGCCATATTGGAAATCCCGCTACCGGCCGGGGGAGGCGAGCTTTCAACGGTCACGATATTCATGCCGACGGGAAGTGTCGTGAACGCCTCACCGCCCGCCGCTGTAGCGGCCGGTAACGTCGAGACATCACAGCGCATAGTCGATACCCTGTTCCGGGCGCTGGCTCAACCCCTGCCAAACCTGATCCCCGCCTGCTCGAGTGGAACGATGAACAACTTCACAGTCGGGGGCGTCGATCCGGAGACGGGTGAGCCTTTCGCCTACTACGAGACGGTGGCCGGCGGCATGGGCGCCAACCGGGATCGAGCCGGCCTCTCCGGTGTGCACACCCACATGACCAACTCGCTCAATACACCGGTGGAGGCGCTCGAGCACGCGATACCGATTCGGGTGCGTCACTACTCTTTGCGCCGCGGCTCGGGCGGCGGCGGCTGGCGCCATGGCGGAGACGGACTACGGCGCGATATCGAGTTGCTCGTACCGGCCCGCGTCACCGTGCTGTCGGAACGCCGGCGGCACCCGCCCTGCGGAGCCGCCGGCGGCACACCCGGCGCGACGGGAGAGAATCTGCTGTTCCGAGGCCAAGAATGGGTTTCGTTGCCCGGTAAGTTCACGGCCGAGTTGTGGCCGGGCGAAGTCATCAGCATCAGAACGCCAGGAGGCGGAGGGTGGGGAAACGAAAGATCCTGACGGCCGAAGGGCCACGCTCGGGGGTACGCACGACCCGGCTGGTCGTCGCCCGGCGCGTCCGGGCCGGTGAGCATCGGTTCTTCTGCAGCGAGGGAGGCTTCGGAGCGCCCTTGCTCCTGCTGCACGGCCTGGGGGCTTCGAGTCGCTGGTGGTACCCGCTCTTCCCGGAATTGACGTCAGAGAGCTTCCGTATCGTCGCGCCGGATCTGCCCGGGTTCGGCCGATCCGGAGGCCGGCCCCTTTCCATCACCGCCGCGGCTCGGGCTGTCGTCGAACTGGCGGATCGACTGGGAATGGCTCAGTTCTTCCTCTGCGGTCACTCGATGGGGGGGGCGATAGCCGCACAGGTCGCCGCGGACGTGGGCAGTCGCGTGCGGCGACTGGTGCTGATGGACAGCGCCGGGATACCCGGCAGGCGCGGCGCACGCTGGTTGGGACGGCTGTTGCAGCCCTGGTCCTGGTGTCCGTTCTGGTTCTACGGTACGCTGCTGGGCGATCTGATTCGCGCTCGGCCCGGCGCGTTGATCGAGAGCGCCCACCACTTGCGGCGCTACGACATCCGCCCCACCCTGGAACTCGTCAGGGCTCCGACGCTGATCATATGGGGCGAGCGGGACTATCTGACGCCGCTCGATCACGGCCAAGCGATGCTGGAACAGTTGAACAATGGGCAACTGGAGGTGGTCGCCGGCGCACGACACCTTCCGATGCTCAGCGATCCGGAGACCACCGCACGGCACATAGTCGGTTTTTTCAAGGAAGATCTGAAACGCAAAAGCTAGACGGCCGCCGGCAACGGGCGGCTCACATCGTCTCGAGCATCGCCTCGGTCAACGGATCGCCGGGGGCGTAGTCGGTGAGCTCGAGAATTATCGATCCCACCTTGAGCTTGGTCACGAGCTTCACCGGCACACGGTTCTCATCGTCGGTGATGTAGATCTCGGCCTCACCCCCCTCCGAGAAAATTCCGCCCGACTTGATGATCGGACGAACGACGATCGTCGAAAACTCGCCGGCTGGAACGTCCACTTCTTCTCGTCGCAGCACCTTGAGGATCACGGGGTTTCGGTCGAGCCGAAAGTAGCGGTTCCATTCGTACGTCTCTCCGACCTCGAGGGTCAACGAACGGACGAAGTAGACGAATGAGCAATCGTCCAGCGCCCCCGCC
This sequence comes from Gemmatimonadales bacterium, assembly GCA_050118275.1. Classification (GTDB taxonomy): domain Bacteria; phylum Gemmatimonadota; class Gemmatimonadetes; order Palauibacterales; family KS3-K002; genus JASFMO01. Next base: position 4,204 of record JASFLD010000004.1, on the reverse strand, counting down.
GGTATGGGTCCGGTTTCGCCGTTGTGCTGCGAGTAGACCAAGTTTTCCAGATCGAAGTCGATGACACGGTATCGCTCATAGCTACCTTGTTTCGAGTCCTGCAGGTACCGCCGGCTGGCCAATTGGGCGACATCCAGCCATGATTCCTGCTTGTCGACGAGCTTGTAGAACGGTGTCGAACCCTCGATGATCGAATACAGGTGGTAGACCGGATGCCCCTCGATGCGTTCGACGCCCTCAACCATCATCTGCGCCTTGCCGACCCTCAGTGGCCCGAACTTCACGCGGTAATCCAGGCGCTCTCCTACACCGAATGGCACATCCGCTGGCTCGCGACCCGCTCCGGCGGCGGGCTGAGCATCCTGAGCGATCACAACCGGGGAACTCCAGAGCAATAACAGCAGGACCAGTAGATTTCGCATCATAGACCCCTGAGCAGAGCGATGTAGTCGCGTGCGGCATGCCAGAACGAGAGCCTGCTGCCACGGATGCGTAGATCGTATCGCGGCGCGGAAACCAATTCCTCGACGCGCCGCGTGTGCGGCGCCACGGCCAGCAGCAGCTCCACACTCGCCGCCCACCCATCGTGTTTCACCATGCGCTCGCCGTTACGCACTTTGAGCGTCTTCTTGATGAGCCCGACCCGGTAGGCCCGCAGACCCGAGATCGGATCGCTCACCTCCTTCGGAAACTCATACTTGCGCTCCAGCCAAGTCAGCGCTCTGCGGACACAGCGGACAGTCAGTGGCACACGGCTGCCATCGGGCGGCTGCGCCGCTATGACCAGGTCCGCGCCTCCCTCCACTCGCTTCACCAGCGGGGGGACCGCCGTTGGCGAGTCCGTGAAGTCGGCCTGCAAAGTCACGACCACATCGCGTCGCGGATACGACGAGCGATTGACGGCTTCGATCATGAGCTTCTCGAGCGACGCGCCGTGTCCTTGCCGCTGTTCGTTGCGCATCACATCGAGGGGAAGAACCTGGACATAAGGGCTTACAACCTCGAGCGTCCGATCCGTCGAGGCGTCGTCCAAAAACAGCACGAGATAGTCGCGCTTGAACTCGGCCATTACCTGGCGGATCTTCCAGAGGAGCACGCCCGCGGTTTCCGCCTCGTTATGCGCGGGAATACAGATGTAGATCACGTTTGCACCGCTGCATTCTATCTCCGCTCACCCGATGCCCAACGCACGCGGGTATCCTGTCCTTGTACCTGCGCACCGCTAGGCTGTTCCGGGCGGCTGTGTTTTCCAGCGTCTATGATGCCAAAAATACTGCTCGGGGAAAAGCCGAACGCGCAGTTCGACCTCGGCCAGCCAGCGTCGCGTCAAGTCGATGATCTGTTCCCTGGTGCCGAGCCCGTCGACCGGGTCCAGTCTCACGAGCCAGGCATGGTACTGCTGGCGACCTATGCGATGCACGCCGCCCACGAAGAACGGCGCTCCCGTGCGAAGAGCCAGGAGCGCCGGCGCCTTGTGAGTCGAGGCCGGGCGGCCGAAGAATGGAACGAACACACCTCGGTGTCTCGCGTCCTGGTCGGCTACGAAAGCGACCACGCGTCCCGCCGCGAGACTCTCGGTCAAGCGGTCCCAAGCGCCCACCCGGTCGATCAGGCCCATGCCGAGCTTGCCCCGCATATGCTCGACGTAGCGGTTCAAGTGCCGGTTCCCGAGCCTCTGCATGACGGCGTCCACCGGCCAGCCGCTGGCGGCCAGAGTGGAGCCGGCGAATTCCCAGTTGCCGAAGTGGGCGCTGGCCACGACCACGCCTCGGCCTCGAGCGACGGCCGCCTCCATCTCTTCCCGCCCCTCGAATACCACAAGCCGGCGTCGGACCTCGTCCAGGCCCCGACGTACTATCGGCGCCACGGCCGCGCTTTCACGGCCGACATGCTCGAAGCTGGCTATGGCCGTTCGGCGCACCCATTTCTCGTCTTTCTCGGGGAATGCCTGGCTGATCTGTGACTCGACCACCCGGCGACGCCATCCGACTCGGTAGGCGAGCCGACCCAGTGCGCCGCCGACGGGTTCACACAACGCTGGCGGTGCCGACCCCAGCACGGCGAATATCGCCCGTGCGACGGCGTACTCGAAAACGTGGCTCAACCGAGTCAGCGGACCGCCACTCCCCCACGTGCCACGCCGTCGTCGCTGGAGCCGAACTGTAGCTCGTACAGCCGGCGATAGGCGCCGTTCCTTTTCAGTAGCTCCTTGTGACGGCCCGACTCGACGATCCGACCGGCGTCTAGAACGATGATGTTATGGGCGTGCTGAACCGTCGAGAGACGATGCGCGATCACAATCACGGTGCGATTGACCAGCAACCGATCGATGGCGCTCTGCACCAGTCGCTCCGATTCCGTGTCCAGTGACGATGTCGCCTCATCGAGGATCAATACCGGTGGATCACGCAGGATCGCCCGTGCGATGGAGATGCGCTGGCGCTGGCCGCCCGACAAACGGAGTCCGCGATCGCCCAGAATAGTGTCGTAGCCCTTGGGCAACCGAAGGATGAACTCGTGCGCATTCGCCGCTCGCGCCGCCGCCTCGATTTCCTCTTCCGAGAAGCGGCCCAGCATGCCGTAGGCGATATTGGCACGTACCGTGTCGTGAAAGATGACCGTCTCCTGGGAGACGTAACCGAGGAGAGCGCGCAAGCAGCTGAGGCGGACCTCGCGGATGTCGATCCCGTCAACCGTTATGCGTCCGGCCTGTGGGTCGTAGAAACGCGGCAGCAGGTCGACGATGGTGCTCTTCCCGGCACCGGATGGGCCGACGATCGCAACGACCTCACCCCTTCCAACGTCGAAGCTCACTCCGTCGAGCACGGTCTCTTCGTCGTAAGCGAAGTGCACGTCCTCGTACGCGATCTTCTGATTCAGGCCATCCAGGTCACGCCCGTCATTCGCCAGCGGCTCGATCGGCGCATCGATGACCTCGAAGAACCTGTCCGCAGCCGCCAGCGACGATTGAGCACGCGCTGGCAGAGTCGCCAGAGCCTTGATGGGCGACTGCAGGCGTAGGGAAATCGTCAGGAAGGTCAAAAACGCTTCCGCGGTCATGTCGCCGCTGAACACGAATTGCGCACCCACCCAAACCAGCACCAAGGTTACGATGCTTCCCAAAACTTCCGAAAGTGGCGAACTGAGAAGGGCGATCCGCTCGGCGCGGACAGCGTGTTTGTAGGACACTCTGTTGGTAGCCACGAAGCGGCGACGCTCGTAGTCTTCGGCTCCATATGATTTCACCAAGCGGGCTCCCGACGCCGTCTCCTGCAGCATGCTCGTCAACTCGCCCACCGCTTCGAATGCGGCCCGGAAGCCATGCCGAAGGCGCCACAGCATCGGTTTGAGAAACCCGAGGAACAGCGGCGCCACGATCAGCGCGATCACCGTCAGCTTCCACGAAATCAACAGAAGTGCTGCAACGAAAGCGAGGAGCGAAACCGCGTGCCTCAAGGCGTCCGACACCGCAACCGTGATGATCTGCTTGATCTGGGTGGTATCTGAGAAGACGCGCGCGAGGAGCTGGCCGGCTTTGTTGCGATCGAAGAACGCAAGCGGCAGAGCTTGAATGTGTCCGTACAAATCGTTCTGTAGATCCCGGACTATTCCCTCGCGAATCTTCACGCCCAGGTAAGAGGCCGCGTAATAGAACGCGTTCTTGAGCGTGAGACCGATAAGCACGACGATGACGACGTTGCGTAAGGCGGCGCTGGGGTTGGCCGGATCGAGGAGCCACCCGACCGTCATATCCAGAAAACGTTCCACCAGGCTTCCGGCCGCCGAGATCATCGCCGGCGCACCGAACAGCGACCGGAGAAAGGGGATAAGCAAGATCATCGTGAAGCCGTCGAGCAGTGACCCTAAACCGGTCGCGGCGAGGCTGGCAGCGAAGAGCAGCGAGTAGGTGCGCAGGTAGCTAATCAGCCGAAGATAGACCTTCAACGGGCCTCACCGCGGGGCTTGAGGAGTGCGACAGGCAGGATCATCTCGTCCGGGCTGATTCCACCGTGCAAGAAGCTGTCACGATATCGCGATTGATATTCTCTGAGCTTCGTCGGATAGACGAAGAAGAAGTCTTCACGGGCAAACAGATAGTTGGTCTTCAAGCCCCCGCTCGGCAGCCGGACCGTCGCGCCTTCCGAAACCGCGAAGACGTCGGCACTCCGCTCGGCTCTCAGATCGTCCCCGTACTTGTATCGCA
>JASFLD010000003.1:0-25828 GCA_050118275.1 Gemmatimonadales bacterium | reverse complement strand
GCGGGTCAAGCTCTTGCAGGTCGCGCACGCTCGTTCAGGCGACAAGGGCGACACCGCCAACATCGGCCTAATCGCCTTGAAGCGAGAGTTCTATCCCATATTAGTAAAAGAAGTTACGTGCGAACGCGTCAAGCAACACTTCAAAGGGATTTGCGCAGGCCCTGTGGAGTGCTTCGAGCTTCCCAACTTGAACGCTCTCAACTTCCTGCTCCACAACTCGCTCGGCGGTGGTGGCACGCTGTCGCTCCGCACCGACGCGCAGGCCAAGACTCTCGGCGCCGCGCTCCTTCGCATGGAGATCGACGTCCCGGACGACTTGGCGAAACTAATCTGACACTATCCTCGCATGGAGCGTAGCGGCCGACTCGGCGAACTCGCTCGCCTCTTTCTGAAGTTGGGATTCGTCGCGTTCGGTGGACCGGCAGCGCACATCGCCATGTACGAGGACGAAGTCGTGCGGCGGCGCGGCTGGATGACGCGCGAACACTTCCTCGACCTCGTCGGCGCGACCAACCTGATTCCCGGTCCGAACTCCACCGAGATGACAATGCACGTGGGGTACGAGCGGGCGGGCCGATGGGGGCTCGTCGTCGCCGGTCTTGCCTTCATCCTGCCGGCGGTGCTGATCACTGGAGCGCTGGCTTGGCTCTATGTACGGTTTGGGACATTGCCGGTGGCAGCGCCGTTCCTCGACGGTATCAAGCCGGCGGTGCTCGCGATAATTCTGGGCGCCGTCTGGCGACTGGGCCGGACGGCGGTGAAGAGCACGCGCGTCCTCGCGGTTGGCGTTGCCGTACTGATCGCAGTCCTTGCGGGCGTGAACGAAGTGGTCTCCCTGCTGGCTGGCGGCGTCGTGGGGATGATTTGGCTGAGGCTGGGAAGCGGGCGGAACTCGGCGGGGACCAAGGCGCTGGCGATCCCACTCGGCGCACCACTGACCAAGCTCGCCGGGCTGGGAACGCTGGGTGCTGGCCTCAGCGCGGCGGCGGGCGCACCATTGTGGAAGCTGGGGCTTTTCTTCCTCAAGGTCGGGGCTATCCTGTACGGCAGCGGCTACGTGTTGATCGCTTTCCTGCACGGCGATCTCGTGGCCGGCTACGGTTGGCTGACCGACCAGCAATTGCTGGACGCGGTGGCCATCGGTCAGTTCACACCGGGCCCGGTGCTGTCGACGGCGACGTTCATCGGCTACGTGATTGCTGGTCTTCCCGGCGCTGTGGTCGCGACCTTGGGGATCTTTCTGCCGTCGTTCTTCTTCGTCTCGATCTTGAATCCACTGATCCCACGACTCAGGTCTTGGCCTTGGACGGCGGCATTCTTGGACAGTATCAATGTGAGCGCGCTGGCTCTCATGGTGGCAGTCACCCTGGAGCTGGGCGCGGTCGTCATGACTTCTTGGACGGCGTGGCTTATCGCCGTGGGTGCTGCCGTCTTGACTCTGCGCTTTCGCCTCAACGCCGTGTGGGTCGTGCTGGGTGCCGCCGCGGCCGGGTGGACGCTCAGCGTTTTGGCCTAGACTGCCTGGCTCTCCTGTTCGCGGCACCGGGGTTGTTGTGGACAATCTTCCCGGGGGACTCGTGCATCAGTGTCGCGCAACGTAGGTTAATGACATACTCCGAGACACCGGCTTACCGTCTGCGGGCCGACGACAGACTGAAAAAGGCGCGCTGATCGTCACTTTCACCTCCTCGCGTATCAGCGTCGGTTTCTCGACTCTCGTCGGTGGCAGGAGGTCCAATTGATCAAGTCTGCAGGTTATGATCCGCACTGCCGGTTTGCCGCTGCCCTGATCGCCAGCGCGATCAAAGCCGCGCGAAAGATCGAGCAGCCGGACAACCACGAGGCACATGTGAGCGCACTGAGGGCGATTGAGTGGCTAGCCCGCCCTGGCGTCGCGGACCAGTGGTTTGACATGGCGGGCTTTGACTACGAGGCGCTGGTCGAGCGCCTACCCTTGAGCCGTTGGGTCAAGCGGGGGCGTGAGCTGGTGACTACGAACGGACAGCTGAAAAGGGCTGTGAGCTGACGTCTGCCATCGATAGAAGGGACGACGCTGCGACCGATCACGCCGCTCACCTTCTTCTGCTGCACCTGCCGGGGTCCAGAAGACGTACCGCCCCGCCGTTAGGCGTGTGGCTGCGCCTGCACTGGGCTTGCAGTTGATCCCTGCACTGGGCTTGCAGTTGACAGAGAGTGGAATGGTGTTAATGTTAGAGGCCGTTGAGAATACCAGTGGACACGCAAAGGACCTGGCTCGAACGCCGGTCCTCTTTTTTGTGTCGCTTTGGTTGGAAGCTGATTCGGTAAGGTACCGGCAGCCTCAACGCTGCGCCCAGCGCGGGGGCAAAGTCCGCGTGATAGCGAGTAGTCGGTATGTGCGGCACAGCCGGACTCCGACCACATCGACAGACCAAGGAGTATGGCAGGAATGCGCACTACCGGAACAGTCAAGTGGTTCAACGACAGCAAGGGCTTCGGCTTCATCACGCCCGAGGACGGACAGAAGGATTGCTTCGTCCATCATTCGGCGATTCAGGCTGAAGGATTCAAGAGCCTGACCGAGGGCGAGCGCGTCGAATTCGACATCGTCCAGGGCGAGAAGGGCCCTTCGGCCCAGAACGTGGCCAAGCTGGGGCGCTAGGCACCGATCGGCCCAGAAGGAGCCAGCGGGCCGCCTCGAGGGAATCGGGCGGCCCGTTTCTTGTTACCCAGACCAAACCCGCAATCTCGGCTTGCCTCAACGGCCCTCCACCGGACCCCTGCACCCGTACCAGACGGCTTACGTGGAGCCTCTTGCCGGCGTGGACCGCGGCCTACGCCAACAGATTCGCTTGTTCGTTGAACGGCGGGCGCACGAGTCACGCGTTGCGCCCCTGTCTGTGGCGACTCATATGTAGGTTGTGCGAAGCGGTGACGATAATCCCGACGTGCCGGGGCGCCAGCAGCTCGAGGCGCGGGATCATCGGCGCGAGGTCATCATCGCGTCCGGGCTTGCTCTGTTCGGGTTTGCCACCTTCGTAGTCCTCGCGATCGGCGAGCGTACGGGCGGCCGCGACCTGGTCGCCGCTCTGGCTGCGTTCGCGCTCGTCTTTGTCCCTTATCCGCTGCTCAGCGTCGAGCGCTGGCGGACGGGCCTCGCCCGCTGGATCGCGTCGGCTCCATTTGTCCGCACGGGCGCGCTGTTGTTGCTGCCGCTGGCGGCATACGCCGCCCACTCCGGTGCCACACGCAGTTTCAGCGGTCGGTTCGTCTGGACTTATGTCCTCTATGCCGGTTTGCCGGCCGCGTTTCTGCTGCGCGGAACGAAGGTTGGCCGGGACGATCCAACCACTACCCCTTTACGCCTCCTTGCGGCGGTCCTCGTGCTCTGGTTGCCGCTCGATCTCGGTTGGCTGAGCGGTTTCCAGATACCCGCTGGCGCCGAGCGGACGGTGAACGCAGCGCAACTGATTGGACTGGACATCGGCCTGCTGCTGTTCACCGTGGTCACCCCGGTTCGCGACGTCGGGTTCTGCTTTCGCCTTCGACCCATCGACGTGCGCAGATCGTTGATTGCTTTGGCCGGCTTCGCGATCGTGGCGATCCCGCTGGGTGTTTCGATTGATTTCATACGCCTCGGCTGGCCGGAAGTACGCCCACTGGAGTGGACGCTCGTCGGACTGAGCATCTACCTGATGGTGGCCGTACCCGAAGAGTTTCTTTTCAGAGGTCTGCTACAGAACCTGCTAGGGAAACGCTGGCAGGGGAGTAGAGGACGAGCGGCTTCGCTTTTGGTCGCCTCCGTCATCTTCGGAGCGGCTCACATCAACAATCCACCTGTCCCGAATTACCGTTATGCGTCGATGGCCACGCTTGCTGGTGTGGCCTACGGGTGGGTGTGGTTGCGGACCAGACGGGTGACGGCTTCGGCGATCACGCACGCCGGAGTCGACTGGATCTGGCTGTTGGTGTTCCGCGGCTGAGCGAGAGAGAACTGTCAGGGGCGCGTCGAGGTGTTATCTTGCGCTCTGGATCGCTCGTAGGAAGCTTGCCAGCGAGCCGCTGATGCGGAGACAGCGAAAGAGGGGTAGGATGTGCTAATCCGAGCCGTGGTTGTGGGGATAGTCCTGGCCATCGTCGTCATCGTCGTCCTCACCTTGGCGCGTTCGGTGTACGACCTGGGCATCTTCGCGCTGGGTGTGATCGGGTTCGTCGTCCTGGGACTGGGGGCGTATCTCAGCCGAGTGTGGCTGAGACGGTAGCCTTCCCCAAGGCTGATCGTCCGAGGAGATCCGACAGATGGATGCGACGCAGGCATACGAATCAATCAAGGTCGAGATAGACGCATCGGGCGGCGTGGCCACAATTTCGCTGGACCGGCCAGACAAGCGAAACGCTCTGAGTCCCGTCCTGATCGATGAACTGGCTGACGCGGTCGCGTGGGCCGACGCCGACGAACGTGTCGGTGCCATCCTGCTGCGTGGCGAAGGTGGCGACTTCTGTGCCGGCGCGGATCTGCAGGCTCTGTCCGACATGATGGACGCCGGCGTCGAGGAGCAACTCGCGGACGCGGACGCCCTGGGCGATCTGTTTCTCATCTTTCGGCGCGTCGACACGCCGATCGTCGCCGCCGTGCAGGGCCACGCTGTAGCTGGCGGCTGCGGTCTGGCCACGGCGTGCGACGTCGTGCTCGCATCGGAGGACGCCCGCTTCGGGTATCCCGAAGTGAAGATCGGCTTCGTCCCGGCGATGGTGATCGCGATGCTGCGGCGCGCCGTCGGCGAGAAGCGCGCGTTCGATCTGGTCACCGGCGGCAGGATCATCGATGCGAGGACCGCTGAGCGTTACGGCCTCGTCCAGCACGTGTTTTCGACCGACGAGTTCGAGCGGGCGAGCCGCGAATTCGTCGCGGAACTCGCCCAGCGCAGCGGTAGCGCCGTCGCGCTGTGCAAGCGGCTGATCTATCAAACCGAGCGACATTCGTTCGAGGCGGCGATCCGGGCTGGTGCCGAGATTAACGCACTGGCTCGAATGACCGAGGACTACCGGCAGGGTGTTCGCGGTTTCTTTGAGTCGAAGCGCAAGAAGGGAAATAGCTGATCCTTCTCCGAGTCAAGCTGACGTTGTTGTTCTCGGGGGCACTGCTGGCGCTGGCCGCCGACCGAGTGGGCCTGGGCTGGCTGTTCTATGTCGGGCTGGCGATGCTCGTCATCGCGCTGGCGTTGCCAGTGGCTCCGGGACAGAGCGTGAAAGAGCGGGCGGGCAATCTACTGCGCCACTTGCCTGGCGCCCGGCTATTCCGCAGACGTAGGGACGGCCGCTGAGCGGCTGGCCACGCCGGCCTATATCTCCCGTTCCAGAGTGTCGGTGAGGTCGATAACGCGATCTCGAGTACCGGGTTCGATCCACTCCGCCGGGACTTCCAGCTCGCCGCGCTCGTGCAGGGTCACGGCCGCCTCGGCGATGCGCGGGTCGAAGTGCTTGCCCGCGTCTTTATGGATGATCTCCACCGTCCTGTCAAAACCCAGCCCCTTGCGATAGGAGCGGTCCGAGCTCAACGCGTCCAGCACGTCAGCCACGGCGAGCAGGCGGCCGAGCAGCGGGATGTCCTCACCACCCAAGTTGTCGGGATATCCGGAACCGTCCCACTTCTCGTGGTGGTGCCGCACTCCCGGTAGGATGGCCTCGAAGCGCGGGCTTTTGATGTGTCGCAGGATGTTGACGCCGTGCACCGGGTGTTTCTTGATCTCATCAAATTCCTCAGCGGTGAGCTTGCCCGGTTTGTTCAGGATTGACTCGGGCACGCCAATCTTGCCCACATCGTGAAGCAACGCGGAGAGCTTCACTACCTCGATCTGCTCTTCACTCATCCCCAGCTCGCCCGCCACGCGCATCGCGAACGCCGCCACTCGCTCCGAATGTCGATGCGTGTATCCATCCTTGGCGTCGATCGTCGCGACGATGGCACGGATCGTGTCAAAGAAGAAGCGCTCGAGTTGCGCGATGAGCTGCGCGCGATGAATCGCGACCCCGGCCTGATTGCCGATCAGAGCGAGCAACTCCAGGTCCCCTTCCGAGAAGGCGCCCGTGACGCTGCGGCTATCGGCGTAGAGCACGCCGAGAACACTGTCGTCGGTCGCCACTGGCGCGCACATCACCGAGCGAATCTGCTGTTGGATGATACTCTGACCCGTCCGGTACCGCGCATCCGCGGTCGCATCTTGGCTCAGCGACGATACGCCGTTGTCGAGGACGTCCTGTACCACGGTCCGACTGACGGCGATCTCTTGCGGTTCCTGACTGAACGAGCGCGCCCGCGCCGTGACGACCTTCACCTCGCCGGTCGATTCGTCACCGTCCTCCAAGAGCAGCGCCGCTCGGTCTGCGTTCAGCGCCGCAAAGATCGAGTCGATGACACCCTCGAAGAGTGTTTCGAGATTACGGGCGCTGGAGAGGAGCTTCGAGACCTGATAGGCCGTTGCGAGGTTTCGCTGCGCTCTCTCGAGCGTGGGTGCGTCCCCCCAATGCTCCGCTCCGGCTCCCGTCATACCGGGGAACTGGGTGTCGATGCGCTTGCGCAGCACCGTCATCGTCCCCTCTTCCCGGTAGGCGAGCGTTGCCTCGCCCGGTATGCGCGAGACGGATCCCTCCTCCCGCGTTCGGCAGGCGAGGATGGTCGGCCCGACCGCTAGTTCGTCGCCAGGCCCCAAAAAACCGTGCTCAACCGGCTCGCCGTTGATGAAGCTGCCGTTCGCCGAATTGAGGTCGGTGATCTCGAGCCGAGCTCCCAGGTTCTCGATTGTGCAGTGCTTGCGCGAGACCCCCTGATCCGGCAGGCGTATGTGACATTCCGGCGCGCGACCGACTGTCTTGCGGTCTCCATCCGCGATCGGGAAGACGCGACCAGGTTGATCACCTTGACGGACGACCAGCTCCAAGACCATTCCTCGAGGTTCTCCTCTACTTCGGTGGTAGATTGACGCGGCCGAGGTTGAGATCGTCGAACGGGGGTATTTGGATCTTGTCCCTGTAGATCGTGTAGTTGCGCTCGTACTCGAACGTGGGGTGCAATTCCAGATCGTGTTCGCCTCCCAACAACACGAACCCCGCCAGCGGTGTCGAACCGACCCTGCGCCCATCGATGAAGACATCGGCATAGGGCTCGGACGATACCGTGAACGACCCGAAGGGCGGCACCTCTTGCCGAATCTGGAAGTGTTGCCCCGGTTCCAGCATGATCTGGCGCGTGTGCAGTGACACCGTGTAGGACGAGTTGAGGTCCGTGCCCAGCAGCTCGACCCGATGCCGCTCGTTCGGCGTGACTTCGAGATTCATGATCGGCATGTAACCGATGGTTCGGCCGTCCAGCACCATCTTGACTCGGTAGGTCGCCTGCGGCGGCAGCACGCTCACGCTCAGTCGTGCCGGGCCCGTCGCTCTCGGCTGTTGGGCGGCGACAGTCGAGAAGAGAACGCTGTCGGCGACCAGACTGTTGCCCGCCCAATCGGTGATGGCGGACGTGAGAACGAGGGCGTAGTCCGTACCGGCCCGCAGCGCCGCAGCCGGTTGCACTTGCGCCGTACGTCGATCATCGCTCAGCATCACATCGAGATCGAGGAAGTTGCCCTGCGCGTCATGGAGCCGAACACTCGTTGGATTGACCGTAGCTGGATCGATCTCCTCGCTGAAGGTCAGAGTGAACGCCTGATTGACGGTCGCTTGGGCCGAGTCCGCCGGTGTGCTTGCCGCGAGGACAGGCGGTTCGTCATCCGGCGGCGCGAGCCGCGTTTGGAAACTGAAGACCGCGCCTGGCTCGGTCGTGTTCGGGTTTTGGAGTACGGGGTTGCCGTTTTCGCCTGATACCTCGGAGCCTATACGGACGGTGTAGGGCGAATCGTAGGCGAGCCTTTGGGTCGGCTTGAGTACGATCAGCTTACCAGCGTTGGCGACACTGATCTCCGCACGCACCGGCCGCCCGTCCGGCCCCACCACCTGCACGTTCGCGCTGTTGGCCGTTGCTGGATCGATGGCTCCACTGAAAGCAATCTCCAGCGTCGGGGCCTCGACATCGGCGCCGCCTTCGATGCTGGCGTAACTGAGATCGGTGGCGTAGACGTTACCGCTGCCGACCAGGGGTAGTTGTGCCAGGACAGGGAAACGTTCCTCCCCCAGCCTTCGCAACCCGCCGACATCGAGGCCGTAGGACGACACGGCTCCGACCAACACGGCGAGGGCGACGACCCAAACGAGTGGTCGACGCCGACCGCTCGTCCGACGGCCACCCCCGAAGAGTTCCGCGCCTTCGGCGGATGTGCGTCGAGCGGGCGGCGTCGGCCGGTCAGCGCCCTGCTCTGCGCCCGCCGGCGCGCTGACCGAGCGCTGCGTGACGGCGGCGAGATCGCTGCCCAACTCATCCGCGTTCTGGTAGCGGTCAGAGGGTATCTTCTGTAGGCACTTCAGGATGATCCGCTCGATCCCCTTGTCGAGGTCCGGATTGCGCTCGCGGGGCAGCGGCGGCAGGTCCTCGATATGCTTGCGTCCCAACTCGAACCAGTCGCGTCCCGTGAAGGGCGGTTGACCGGTGGCCATCTCGTAGAGCGTCACACCCAGAGAGTAGATGTCCGACCGTTGGTCGACGCGTTGCCCGCGTGCTTGCTCCGGCGACATGTACTTGGGTGTCCCTACGTAGACCGTCGTGCCGGTGGCCGCAGTGTAGTTGGTCGCGGCTTCGGCGATACCGAAGTCGGTGACGACGGCATTGCCGTGCCGATCGAAGAGGATGTTGTCGGGCTTCAAGTCGCGGTGGACGATCCCACCCTCGTGCGTGTGAGCGAATTGAAGTGCCGAGGCCACATCCGAACCGACCTTGACGATTACGTCCCGTTCCAGCGGTTGTGCCGCCTTCAATAGATCCTTCAGTCCCGTCTCCAAAAGGTCCATGGAGAAGAAGACGATATCGTCATCTTTCCCGGCGTAATGGATCGCGATGACGTTGGGGTGGCGGAATTTAGCCGCTCGGTGAGCTTCGCGGCGGAAGTTCGCCTCGAACACCTCGTCATAGGCGAACGCGGGCTTCAGAACCTTCAACGCGACATCGATCTCCAGGTTGGTGTCGCGCGCCTTGTAAACGAACGCGAATCCTCCTTCGCCGAGGAACTCGTCTATCCGATAAACGGCCACGCGTCGGCCGAGAAAGATGTCTTTCTTCAGTGTGAATCCCTCCGCTGCCCGCAACCCGCACCTAGGTTCTCGGTCCGATGGCGCCGAAGAACTGCCGGGTTTCAGGGTTGTAGATGTTCAGGCCGTACAGCCTCTCCAATCTAGGTATCTCGCGCGAGAGAATGAAGTTGGGCCTGATACTGAATATCTGGCGGAAAGTGTCCTCCGCTTGGTCCCGCCGCCCGTAAGCATAGTACGCAGCGGCCAGTATCTGCCAGGAGACCACCATCTCCTCGGCACTCAAACCGCCCTGGGTCAATAAGTTCTCGAGAAAAGTCACGACCTCGCCGTAGTTGGCGTTTCGCCAATACTCGATCCCGCGCGACAGCTTCATCCGCGCCGAGAAGACGATCAGCGAGTCCTCGTACTGATAGCGCAGTTCGTCCGGCGCCCCGGCTGGGATCGACTGTGCGTAGGCGCGCATGAACTCTAGCGCCTCACGGCTGTAGCCCTGTTCACGAAGCGCGTTGAAGACCTCGAACGACTGCTGTCGCACCTCTGGCCGTTGGTAGTAGTCCACGTCCGGCGACTGGCCGATCAGCGTCAAGATCTGTTGGCTCGCCTCGCGCGGATCGCCGGCCTGGACATAAATGTCTGCCAACGTGCGCAGGAAGTCGAACAAATCCGCTCTCGGCATGGGGATACGCGCGGCCTTTTGTGCCCATTCCACCGCCTGCGATAGCGCTCCTAAGCGATAGGCGCTGTTGAAGGCCAGGCGGAGGAGTTTGCCTTGGACGTCCTCGCTGGCCGTCAGAACGCCCTCGTCGACCAATCTGACGCCTTCGCTCGCTTCGCGCAGCGCCGTCTGGTAATCACCCCGCTGGAACGCCGCGGTGGCAGCGAAATAGGACAGGGGCATCGCTTCCGTCGCGAGACCCATGACGCCGGTGGAGAAAATCGGTGCCACCCGGACATAGCGCGGCGGAGTCTCGGGCAGCTCGGCGGCGTTGATGGCGTAAGGCGGTGCGGCCGCGGTGGCCAGTGCGGTGAAAGGTTCCTCGAGACTGTTCGCGCCCTGTATCTCGTAACCGACGGTGAATCGCTCGGGCGTCGGGTTCCAATCGAGGACGGCCGCATTGCCCTCGTATACCAGAGCAAGGCCCGTCAGCGGTGGAAAGTGTACGTCCCACCTGTAGGCGAGTGTGCGTTCCTGGTCTGCGTCGGATAGGTAGATGTTGCCGTATCGGTCCACGTTGAGGCCGGCGGGATCCTTCAGTGCATCCTCATCACCCAGTTGAATGAGGATTCGCTCGAGTCCGGCTTCAATGATCGTAACGCGGCGCGTGTCCTTGTCGAGCACGAATAGGTTACCCGCGCCGTCGAAGTCCAGTGCCGCCACGCGCGCCGGCACGAGTCCGTGAGCGAAAGGCTGCAGCCGTCCCTGATTCGTGTCGAGGTGACCCGCCTGGGTGCCGTCCTCGTTCCAAACGAAGATCTCCCCATCCGGGTCCACGGTTATGCCGACCGGCTTCACGACTGGGTAGGCAGCGACCAGGCTGGCCAGATCGGAGCTGAAGATCTTCACCCGGTTATTGTCCGTATCGGCGATGACGATTCGACCGTCCTTCAGCAGCGCCACTCCCCGAGGCCCGCGCAGTCGGCGCTCATCTTCGTAGTTGTCTCCGTAGGTGCCGAGCGGGCGCCCTCCGTCAAGTCGGAATATCGCGAATCGATCGCGGCGAGAGTCGACGACGACGACCATCGTGTCGCCCAGCGCGGCCGCGGCGACATCGTCAAGCTCGTAGGTGAACTGACGTTGCGGCCCCTGCTGCGGGTCGGGCGTGTACGAGTACACACTGTCG
Source organism: Gemmatimonadales bacterium (assembly GCA_050118275.1). Lineage (GTDB taxonomy): Bacteria > Gemmatimonadota > Gemmatimonadetes > Palauibacterales > KS3-K002 > JASFMO01. The sequence goes on along the minus strand of JASFLD010000003.1, from coordinate 14,828 downwards.
CCGTACACCGTCGCCAGCCGATCGACCTGTGCCGATACCATTTGAACAACGTTATCGTCCATCTTCAACAGCAAACGCGGAGCGCCATTCGAGCCGTCGGCGACATCGAGTAGCGGCTCCGAGAACCCGTGTACGACGCGCGTTACCCGCACAGGGAAGTCGAACACGGGTCGAGACGGCAGACCCGTCTCGGTCTCGAGATGGATCCGCTCTACCTTGCGTAGCTTGACGTCGAGAATCACCGCTTCTTCAGCGGATGCGAAGGCGACGTCGACCGGCTCCTGGAAAGCGCCTCGACCGCTTCCCTTGCCACCATACAACAGGTCACTGGCAGCCGTGCTGTCGTCCGCCACGGCGTTTCGTCTGTAGAGACGCGCCGCATCCTTGTCCAGAACCAACGCGCTCCCGAATGCGTTGACCACCATCGCCACCGGCTCGCTCAGCCGGCCGCCACGGATCGCGACCCGCTCGATTTGCGCCGCCGGCAACGTGCCGTACCAGGGGATGTCGGTGAAGGGCGGCAGCAGCAACAGATGCGTCGGAACGCGCTCGTCCGCCAGTTGGATGGTGCCGTCGCGGCCCACGGCGAGGGAGCGCGGATCCCTGATCGCCTCACCGAAGGGAATGTCTCGAACGAACATGCCGTCCCAGCTGAAGATCTGGATGCCTCGACGTCCCCTGTCCAGCGCGTACACGTATCCGGCCGGACCGACGGCCAGAGCGACGGGGTCGGCCAGCTCCCCCCCTCGATTGCCTCGGCGGCTAATCACGCGCAGCGGCTCGCCATCGGCATCGTAGACGAAGATCTGTTTCCGGTCACCGTCGAGCACGAAGACGTGTCCATCGCCCGTGATGGCGATGTCGATGGGTTTCTCCAGCTGTCCCTGCCCATACCGGTGAACAGTCGCGCCCCGCGCGTCGTAGGTCTGAACCACACCCTGCTCATCGGCGATATGGATCACTCCGGTCGGACCTACGGCGATGGCGGTGGGTCGGTCCAATCCTCCCGGTTCACCCTTCGCCGGGAGTTCGAAGGAACCCTCCGTCACGTACGTAGCACGCGCCACTTGAGCGTCCGCGGGGTGGGAAGCGACGATGGCCACCGCCGTCCCGGCAATCAGGCTTCGCAGAGTGATGATCCTGGTCAGTTGCATGACATGCCCGGCCGCAGTCTGGTGTTCCTTATCGGACGACCCTCCAGAACAAAAACGAACCTGGAGAGGCCGACCACCACTTCATCTCCATGCGCCAACCGCGCCGGCTCATTCAGGAATGCGCCGCGCAGCATCGTTCCGTTGGTGCTGCCAAGATCTTCGATCCACCAGCCGGATGCACGCTGGAGAATCAGGCATTGGCTTCTCGACACGGATCGGTCGGGGAACTGGATATCGCTCTCGGCCGAACGTCCAACTCGCGCCCGGTTGCCCGAGATGCGGAACATCTTGCCGGCATGCACGCCCGCCACGACGCGGACACGGCTCGCGACCTCGTCTCCCCTTCGATCGGTGAACCGGAAGCACAAGCCCGAGAGTCCGATCACGTCACCCGTACGCAGCACGCGGCGATCGCGCGCCCGAAGCGTGGTCCCATTCAGAGTTGTTGGAACGTCCTCCGCCAGCACCTCCACCATGTGGCGGCGGCCGGACCGCTCGATGCGCAGATGATAGGCTGCTATCCGTTGATCGCGGATTCGCAACGTATTCTCCCGCGCTCGGCCCACCGATAGGCAAGCCGCCTGAAGAGGATATTCGCGGTTCCTCTCCGCGTAAAACTGCCCGATGAGCGCTGCATCGCTGGCCGTTGCGCTCACTGACCTCATTCTCCTGTGTCCGGTGGGGGAAGGCGGCGGCCGCTGTTCGCCCCACAAATGTTAGGGCCTCGGGACGGGGTGTCAATTCGGGGCTCCAGGCGTTACATGTGTATCCTCATCGAGCAGCAGCGCGAGCGTGAATGGTGGCCTGGCTTACCAGGCACGATCGTCCCGCAGCCGACGACAATCCGGCGTCGCTGTTGTACCGCACGATCCACCGTTTCAACGCGGATGAGAAGAGTCGTTGAGGTCGAGTGGACGACCGAGAAAGCGTGCTGTGCCGTACCAGCACGGCCCAATCGGGGGTATCGAATATGGGGGCGGTAGAGCACTCGAATGGAGGGCCACACGCAGCAGCCAAGAGGCCCCAGCCGCCGCTGCCTGAGAACGTTGACCTTTCGTTGACAGTCTCGGCCGATAATGGCGCGTGTGGACGGAAGCGCGTTCTGCCCTCGAGCGGTATTTCGGATATCCGGACTTTCGACCCGGCCAAGGCGAGGCGATCCGCTCGGCCTTGTCGGGGCGCGACACACTGGTCGTGATGCCGACCGGCGGGGGCAAGTCGCTTTGCTATCAGATACCCGCCCTCGTCCTGCCGGGCCTGACGCTGGTCGTTTCGCCGCTCATCGCCTTGATGCTGGATCAAGTGAGCGCGCTGGAGCGGCGTGGCATCGCGGCCGCGCTGATCAACAGCACACTCTCGTCGGAAGAAATCCAGGAGCGGCTCGGCCGAGCCGCGTGCGGCGGGCTCAAGCTGTTATACGTGGCGCCGGAGCGCTTCGGCAGCTTGGCCTTTCAGCGCGCCCTCCAGCGGATGGATGTCAGCATGGTGGCCGTCGATGAGGCGCACTGCGTCTGCCAGTGGGGCCACGATTTCCGGCCGAGCTACCTGAAGCTGCGTCGAGTTTGGTCGAAGATCGGTGACCCGAGGATCCTTGCCTTGACGGCCACCGCGACCCCAGAGGTCAGACGCGACATCGTGAAGGAACTTGGGCTGCGAAAGGCACGAGTGCTCGTTCACGGTTTCGATCGGCCGAACCTGCGATGGATTGTTCGTCGGGAGGACAAATTGGCGTCGAAATGCCGTACGTTGATTCGTCTGCTCAGCATTTCCGGCGAAAGCGCCGTGGTCTACGCTTCGACCCGCAAGATGGCGGAGGCCGCGACGGAGTTACTGAGAGGGGCCGGTGTCGGCGCCGCTGCCTATCACGCCGGCATGACGAGGGAGCAACGCGTCTGGGTCCAGGAAGCGTGGACGAGCGGAGCGGTCCCAGTGGTCGTGGCGACCAACGCCTTCGGGATGGGGATCGACAAGGAAGACGTTCGGCGAGTCATCCATTTCCAGATGCCGGGCTCGCTCGAGGCCTACTACCAGGAGGCCGGACGGGCCGGTCGGGACGGTGAAGCGGCGGATTGCATCCTGCTGCACGCGTACGGCGATCGCTTCACTCACGAGTTTTTCATCCGGACGTCCTACCCGCCACGCAAGGTTCTGCTGTCCACGTACCGGGCGCTGCGGGACGCCGCAGCATCGTTCGGCGGGCCCGTGATGCCCGCCCGCTTCGCGCACCGCGTCGCCGGCATGAAAAGTCCTCGCGAGATCTACTCGGCGCTGCGCATCCTGACCGATTCTGGAGCCGTGGAGAATGCCGCGGCACGTCGCGGTCTGATCGTGCGCTGGGTCGCCTCGGCGAGCGACCTGGACGAACTGTTGGTGAATGGTGCAGGGTCGGGGGTCGATGAACCGGTCGAGCGATCACTCTTGGAGGGGTTGGCCCGAGCGTCGGCCCGCGGCGCGCGCAGGACGTTCCGCGTCTCGCGACGCGAGCTGGCTCGCTGGTGCGGCGGGGACTTTCGATCCGCGCGGCTGGGGCTGGAGAGGCTGCAGGCGTCGGGTCTGCTGGGCTGGCGTGAGGACGGCGTCAACGCCGGATACCGCCCGGCCAACCCGAGCCTACGGCCCGACGACCTGCCCGTCGATTGGGCGCGGGTGAGCGAGCTGCGAGCGATGGAGATCCGTAAGCTGAGGCGGATGGAGAAGTACGCGTTCCAGCGCGGTTGCCGGCGCCGCTACCTGCTCGGCTACTTCGGTGAATCCGGCCGAGTCGCGTGTGACTCGTGTGACCGGTGTGCGCCCGAGGTGGCACGGCTGCCAGGGTTGGCCGGATAACGTAATGAGTCTCGCAGGGGCCACCGGGTTGCCGAATGGATCGTCGCGGCAGACGAGTGATCGTCTCAGCGATCGCGGACGAGCCGCTGGAGCAAGCGGTTGGCCGACTCGACGCGCGGCTGCAATTCGGGGTCGGCGTCGCGCCAACAGTCGATGAAAGCGGCCAGGTGTTTGGCCGCACGGGCCGTGTCGCCCAACTCGAGGTAGGCGTTGGCGGCCCGCTCGTGGGCGAGCGGGAGCAGCGGGCCGTAGAGGCTGACCTCGGTCCAGTTCATCCGCAGGCTGGACGTCAGGCTGTCGTAGTTGGCGGCCGCCACATCTAGACGCCCGGCCGCGGCCTCGGCATCGGCGAGCAGGAGACGGCTCTTGCGCCGCAGCAAGCCATAGGCGTTGGCCCGTGCCCGCTCCAGGTGCGTGATCCCCGCCTCGATATCACCGCTCTGGAGCGCCTCTATGGCGCGGACGTGTTCCTCGAATCCGGTGGGGTGGAAACGGGTCGTCCGGGTGATCGAGTCGGCGTGCTGGAGGAAGCGGTCGGCTTCCGCCAGGTTCCCCGCCAGGGCGTACCCTTCGGCGACCAGCGTCAGGCCGAAGTAGCCGGCGAACGGGGTCGTTTCACCGAAGGCCATGGCTTCGATCTTCTCGAGATAGGACCGCGCGCGTTGCGGTGCGCCGGCGGCGAGCAGCGCATGCTGAACGTTCTCCAGCGCCAGGTACGCAATCAGTGTGACGCCGCTTTCTCCGCCCAGCTGTATGGCCGTGTCGGCTTGCGCCAGCGCGCCGTCCACATCGCCCCTGAGCGCCGCCACCGACGACAGGTACCAATGCCCCCAGCCCGCGGCGGCGAGTGACGTGTTGCTGGTCAGCTTCCGGGCCCGAACCTCCGCCGCTTCGAAATCGCCCATGTAAACCGCGTTGGCAACGGAATTGAAGAGCGTGCTGGCCGTACCGGGGTACTCCGCTTCCAGAACGGCTTGCGACGAATCAGCTCCGGCCGTGTCACCCAGTGTCCGGGCGATGCTCGCCAGGTTGACCCACACCGATGCGCGGTCGCGCTCCAACTCCACGGCCCGGCGGTAGAGCGGCGCGGCGTCCTCGTAACGGCCCATCCGCTCGTAGATGTCCGCCAGATTGTTCACAGCGACGAACGATCCAGAGTCGCGCTCGATCTCCAGCTCGTAGTAATAGGCAGCCGAGTCGAGCCGATACAGGTAAGCGTGGTAGAGCGCCGCCACCAGGTAACGCTCCCGCGCCGCCAGTCGGTCAAAATGGGCGTAGGCCTGCGACACGTAGCGCTGCCCGGCAGCGACGTTGCCCAGGTTGCCGTGATAGATGCTGAGAGCGCGATAAGCGGTGGCGAACGATGTGTCCAAAGCCACCGCCTGCTCCAGAAGGGGGATCGCGGACTCCTGCTGTCCGCGATGGCCGTACTCGACGGCCCGTGCGTAAAGCTCCAGCGCCGGTAGCGAGGCGGTGGTCACCTGCGGCAAGGGTTGACTGTGCTGCAGGCTCGTCAGCTTCTCGCCGAGATGACGTCTCAGCAGCCGGGACAGCTTCTCGACTGACGCGACGACGTCGCTTTCGCTGGCCGCCGTCTCTCGCACGCGCACCGCGGCTTCACCGCCGCTCGCCTCGATCACACGAGCACTGATTTGGAACCCCGACCCAAGCGGGGTAACGCCGCCGGCGATCACCGCCGGATAACCTTCGCGGCGCGCGATCTCGAGCGCGATGTCCTCGGTGATCGTCATCGTATCGGGCAGCCGCATGCGATCGAGTACTTCCTTGATCTCGGTCCGGTCGAGCACGTCGACGTAATCCGAGCCCTCGAGGTCGGTGATGATCGCCTCGCGAACGGCGAGTTCTAGCGCTGGCTGATCCGTCTGGTTCTCGAACGCGGCCACGACGACTTTGTCTTTGCGGCTGAAGAAGTCTGCCGCTTCGGCCTTCACCACCAGCCCGGGCACGGTGAGCAGGATCCAAGTGGCCGAAACCGCCCCCCAGACGGCGAACACGATGACGCCGGCCAACAAGCTGTTTCGCCATGTCAGAATCCGGCGGATCCCGCCCGAGGCCGTCGCCGTTTCGGGTTCGTCCGAAGTGTGACCCGCCGGCGGAGCAGGCTGAGCCTCCCTCGCGGGCCCGGTCGGTGCGGTTCGCGAAGTCTCGCCTTTCGGCTGCGCTAGCCCACCCTCGTGCACGAAGGCCGTCGCCAGGACGATGGGCAACCCGACGATGAACAGCACGACGGCGAAACCGGGAAACCACTCGGGCAGACCAAGACCTTCGGTGAGACCCTGGATCGCTTCGTAGCCGATCCAGGCGCCGCCGACGTAGATGGCCAGCACCTGCCAGAGTGACCGGCGATGGATCTCCGTGATCAGCCGCCTGAAGCCGGACATAAGCTCCCAGTTCATGTGGGAAACCGCACCTACACGTCAGATATCACTCTAAGAATAGTCGATCTCTATGGTGTGGCAACGCGGAGTCGCAACACGCCCGCTCGCTCGCTGAGGTCGCAAGGCGGACTTACCGGATCACTCCCACTCGATGGTGCCGGGCGGCTTCGAGGTGACGTCGAGGGCGAGGCCCGAAACGCCGGACAGGCCCAGCACGTCCCGGCGCAACTCGTCCAGCAGCGCCGGCGGCAGTTCTACCGGTGCCGCGGTCATCGCCCGCTTCGAGCGGACCGGTCGGACCACCACCAGCTCGCCACCGTCGCCGGCGAGGTCGAGAGGTACCAACACGGTGGGACACTGCCAGATCTCGCTGTAGAGGCCGTGACGGCGCAGCCCTTCCATGACGGCGTGATCGGCCTCGCGCAGCAGGTCGAGCCGTTCGCGCGTCACCGTCGCGGCGAGCGGTAGGGCGGTGGCGGGCGGAGCACCGCTCAAGTTCCAGATGCAGCGGTTGATGCCCGGGACTTCCGACGTAAGCACCGAGGCGGCCATGAGCAGTGTATCCCAGGAGGCGTCGCCGCTCAGCAGAGCCGGGTGCTCGTATGCGCGGAGATCGGCCTTCACACCAACGGAACGGATGGGAAGCACCTCGGCGTCGAGACCATAGCGGCGGCCCACCTCGGCGACCAGCGGTGCTATGTCATCCAGCCCCTCGACATCACCTTCGCCGTCGCCACACAAGAGACGCACGCCCAGGCCGGGGCCGGGGAAGGGATGACGCCAGACCAACTCGCTCGGGACGCCCAGTCGCTCGCCCAGCTCGCGCACCTCGACCTTGTAGAGATCGGCCAGCGGCTCCACCACCCGTCCGGCTTCCAGCATCTCCTGGATCACTGGTACGCGGTTGTGGTGCGTCTTGATCGTGTCGGCGCGCTTCGTGCCACCGGTCTCGATCGTGTCAGGGTAGATCGTACCTTGTCCCAGCAGATGGTCGTTCAAGCCGAGCCGCTCCGCCTCGTCCTGGAATACTGCGATGAACGTGTCCCCGATGGCACGGCGCTTCGCTTCCGGATTGATCAGGCCCGCCAGCGCGGTGAGGAATCGGTCGCTGGCGTCGGCGAAGTGGACGTGAGAGCCGAGTCCCAGTCCACGGAAGAACTCGATCACTTGAGCGCTTTCGTCCTTCCGCATCAATCCGTTGTCCACATGCAGAAGGTCGACACGCTGGGGCCCCAGGGCGCGGACCAACAGTGTGGCGGCCACCGTGGAGTCCACACCGCCCGAGGCGAGGAGGAACACCGAGCGGTCACCCACCTGCGCCTGGATCTTCGCCATCTCCTCCTCGAGGAATACCTCCATCGACCAGGTGGGCCGACACCCGCAGATCTCGAGCACGAAGTTCGCGATCATCTCCGTGCCGTGCACCGTGTCATCGACCTCGGGGTGGAACTGGAAGCCGTAGCGCCGCAGCGAATCCGAGCCGATCGCGGCGAAACGGTGGTCTGGCCCGCCTTCCGTCGTCTCGCTCCAACCCAGTTCTTGGAACTCCTGCCCCAGGGACACGACGCTGTCGTAGTGGCTCATCCAGACGGGCTCGACGGGCCCGAGACCGGCAAACAGCGGGTGGTCGCCAGCTAGGTGCAAATCGGCCCGGCCCCACTGACGGCCGCCGTGGATGACCTCGCCGCCGTAGTGTTTGGCGATCTCCTGGTGCCCGAAACAGAAGCCGACGATCGGGACGTCGAGGTCGTAGATCGCCCGGTTGTAGTCCGAGTCTTCGCCGTGGGATGCGAGACTGGGACTGCCCGAAATGATTATCCCCTTGTAGTGCTGGAAGACTTCGATCGGGTCCTCGGGCTGGCGGATCTCGGCCAGTACGCCAAGGCGCCGCACCTTCGTGGCGATCAGGTGCGCATATTGGCCGCCGAAATCGATGACCGCGATGGCGTCGTGCTCCATATCTCCTCTCGAGGGCGGTTTGTCGGCTGCGCCTCTCGAATAGCGCGATGGATGCGCCGAGCGCAAGGGCGGAGGACGACCACCGCCCGCCGCTGCACCCGCTTATTCGTTGCTCAGCGCCACGACGGGGTCGATGCGCGTCGCTCGCCTGGCCGGAAGCAGGCAGGCGGCGACGCCCACGGCGGCCAACACGACGGCCACGGTGGTGAGAACGAGGGGATTGGTGGGCTGCACTCCGTACAGCAGCGATTGGATCAGACGGACCAGCAGGAGACTTCCGATTATGCCGACCAGAAGTCCGAGGCCGATCACGCGAAGCCCTTGTGAGACCACTAGAGCGAACAGCTGCCGCGGACTGCTTCCCACGGCGACGCGGATCCCCAGTTCCCGTGTGCGCTGGGTCACCGTATAGGCAAGGACGCCGTAGATGCCCACGGCCGCGAGGAAGAGCGCCACCCCGGCGAAGACCATTAGAAGCAGCATCGGAGTGCGACGCACGACCAGCGACTCGGCCACCCGATGCTCGAGCGTTTCGGGATAGTAGAAAGGAAGGTCGGGATCGATCTTGGCCACCACGCCGCGGATCGGGCCCGTCAGCGTCAGCGGCGACACGGCCGTACGAACCGTCAGCGTCAAGAAGCCCGGCGGTCGCTGCTTGTAGGTGAAGTAGTAGGCGCCGACGTGCTCGCTTTCTGTTAGATCGTTTTGCTTGATGGTCCCGACAACACCGACGATGGTGTACAGGTACGGTTCCTCGTTTTCCTCCATACCGGGCAGAGTCCCGGACAGCATTCGGCGCCCGATCGGGCTCTCATCGCCGAAATAGCGGCGCGCCAGCCACCGATCGATGATGATGACGTTACCCGTCTCCTCGGTGTCCATCTCCTCGAAGTAGCGACCTTCGACCAGTGGGATGCGGAGGGCCTCGAAGTAGCCCGGTCCGGCTGTCGTTCTGAAGGGCGAAAGCAGCGACTCGCCAGGGCTGGGCACGTAGCCCTCCGGCACGATCACGCTGGAGCTACCGCCATCGCTGAACGGGATCATGCTGGTCACACCCGCCGCGCTCACGCCTGGCAGCGCCCTCACCTCGCGCAGCACCTCGTCGATCAGCTGGCGGCGATCGTCGGCCGCGCCGTAGCGTGACTCGGGCAGCGACAGGTAGCCCGTCAGCACCGAACCCGGCTCGAAACCGGGGTCTTCGTTCAGCGCCGCCCGCAGGCTGGCGAACATCAGACCGGCGCCGATGAGCAGGATGAAGGCGATGGCGACCTGACCGGTCACGAGAGCGCTACGCAGGGCCACCGCCTTCCGGCTGGCCGATCCCGTGCGGCTCTCGGCACGGAACACAGAGTTGAGGTCGGAGCGAAGGATGTGCACCAGTGGGATCAGGCCGAACACGATGCCGGCGGTGAGCGCCACGAGCAGCGTGAACGCCAGAGCGGTTCCGTCCAGTCCGACCTCGGCACCTCTTGGCAGATTCTCGACGCCCATGCCCTCGATCAAACGCAGACCGCCCAGCCCCACACCGAGGCCGAGCACACCGCCCAGCACCGCGATCAATATCGCCTCCGTAAGTAATTGCCGGGCCAGTCGAGCGCGAGCGGCGCCCAAGGCGAGCCGCGTGGCCAGCTCCCGCAGACGGATGTTCGAGCGCGCCAGCATCAGGTTGGCGATGTTCAGGCAGCCGATGAGCAGAACGAAGGCGACTCCGGCCCAGAGCATCAGGAAAGTGGGCCGTATGTCGCGGAGCAGATCCTGACGCAGGTCGAGCACGCGGACGTGGTAGCCCGCGTCCTCCAGCAACTGGCGGGCGTTGGGGATCGGCCACTCTTCGATCAGCGCTTGGTCGAGCACCGCGATCTGGTCCACCGCCTGCTGTATGGTAGCCCCCGGCGCCAGCCGGGCGATCATCTCGAAGTTGTTGTTGTGCAACTGCTCGGTGGTCTGATCTTCTGGCGTGAAAGGTATTGGAACATACAGACGGCTCTCGCGTTGGCCCAGGAAGTCGAAGCCTTGAGGCAGAATCCCCACGATCGAATACGGCCGCCCGTCGATTCGTAGGGTCTGCCCGACCGCCGTCGGGTCACCACCGAAGCGCTCCTGCCAAAAGCCGTAGTCGAGGATGACGACCTGTTCCGATCCGGCGGCCATCTCCTCCTCGGTGAAATTCCGTCCGATCAGCGGCTGGACACCGAGGAGCGGGAAGAACGATGCCGTCACTCGCATCGTGCGCAGTCGCTCGGGGCTTCCCGGCTCGCCGATGGTGTGGCCCCAGTACTGGTAGGCGGCGACCTCCTCGAACGCCTCGACTCGCTCTCGGCGGAAGAAGAAGTCGGGCGCGCTGTTCGAGCCGCGTTCAGCTCCCGCGTTGGGATAGCTGTTGAAAACCCGCACCAGGCGATCCGGCTCGAAGAAGGGGAGGGGGTCGAGCAGAACCGTGTTGACCACGCTGAAGATGGTCGTGTTCGCGCCGACGCAGACGGCCAGCGTCAGCAACACGGTTACGCTGAGCGCCTTCTCCTTCCACAGCAGCTTCGCCCCGAACTTCAGATCCTGAAGCAGCGTATCCATGCCGATTCGTCCAACAAGAGTTCACCCGTCTTTATTCTCTTCACGCACGTCTCTACGCGGATTGGCGTGCGCTCGTTTCAGGCGATCCTGGTGGTCGCCGCGTCGATTCGCCGGCGTCTCGTCGATTATCAGGCAGGTCGAGCGGCGGCACGGGTAGGAGACGAGCGCCCACCGCGCTCTTCCGAACGGGCGCTCGCAGCCATCGCCAGGAGTTGCCGGGCCGGCGTGTGACGCCGTACCGATCGGCGCTCTATCAGCCGCCACTCACCGTAGAATGGAGCGCGAAGGCGGCGCCCTGTGGATCGACGCACTGCGCGATCGTGTCGCCGCCCGGCACTTCCATCGGCCCGTTGAGAACCTGGCCTCCCAGCCTCTGTACGTGCTCGGCAGCCTGATTCACATCCGCCACCCTGATGTAGTGGAGCCAGGCGGAGAAGGGCAGCTCGGCTGGTTTGTTGAACATGCCGCCCAGTGGGAACTCACCGCGGCCGTACATCTGGTAGGTCCCCGCGTCTCCCATGTCCATCGCCTCGGCCTTCTGCCAGCCGAACAGGTCCGAGTAGAACTCGAACGCCGCTTCGTAGTTCGTCGTCGCCAATTCGTGCCAGGAGAACTCGCCCTGCGCCGGCGGTCCGTCATGGCCGGGTACATCGCCCTCGGCGGTGAAGACGGCAAAGACAGCGCTCTGCGGGTCGGCCAACACGGCGAACTTCCCCACGGTCGGGATGGCCGTTGGCTCCTTCAGAACCTGCCCGCCCAGCTGGGTGGCTCGCGCCACCGTCTTCTCCACGTCCGGGACGGCGACGTAAGCGAGCCAGTGGTTCGGGGCCCCCTGCGTCCTCGCTTCCTCCGGCAGTTCCATCACCCCGCCAATTGGGCGCTCGGCGGCCGTGAACATCGTGTAGGGCATCGCGCCGCCCTCCCACACGTCGGTGCCCCAATCGGCGACTTGAGTGTAGAAGTCTTCCGCCGCCCTGCTGTCGGATGTCATGAGATCCATCCAACAGAAACGACCTCGTGGATACTCGGACATGAGGACCTCCATTCTTCGATGGTTGGGGTTGGTGGACATCCAGTCTATAACGCCGGCCAGGGCCGCGATAGTTCCTCCGGCCTTGGGGACTCGCCGGCAGAGCGTTCTACGACGCGATGCCGCCTACGGTTTCGCATGCCGCTCGCCGAGTTGATCGGTCATGAGCCCTAGCAATAGGGCCTCTTATTACACATACTTATGTGCGGAACTTGGAGGCGATTAGCCGCTCGCCCTCGGGCCCCGGGGCGGTGAACGCTTAGACTTTGAGAGCGATGATCGATCTGAACAGCAGCGTGGATGATAAGTATCTCACCAATGAGCATCGCATGCTCCGGGAGATGGTCCGGGATTTCGCGCGCAACGAGATCGAGCCCATTGCCGGCGCGCTGGATCGGGAGGCGCGCTTCCCTTGGGAGAACGTGGCGAAGATGGCGGAGCTCGGTCTGTTCGGTGTGCCGTGGCCGGAGGAGTACGGTGGTGTCGGAATGGACACGCTGGCCTCGACCCTGGTCGCCGAGGAGCTCTCGAAAGTCTGTCCTTCTCACTCGATAACGGTGGGTGCGAACATCACGCTGGCAGCCGCCCCGATCTACGACTTTGGAACGGAAGAACAAAAGCAGAAGTATCTTGTGAAGCTGGCGAAGGGTGAGGTGCTTGGTGCGTTCGGTCTCACGGAGCCCGGGGCCGGCTCGGATGCTGGCGGCACGCAGACGCGCGCGGAACAGAAGGGCGACCACTGGGTCTTGAATGGATCCAAGATCTTCATCACGAACGGCGGTGTCGGTGAGATATTCGTTGTCACCGCCGTCACCGGTGAGAAGAACGGCAGCAAGGAGATCAGCTCGTTCATCCTGACCAAGCCCACCCGCGACATGGATGAGGCGAAGGCGGCCGGTGTCGGTCACGCGGAGGATCTGGAGTACACCCCCGGCTTCAAGCACGGCAAGAAGGAAGACAAGCTGGGCTGGCGGGCTTCGGACACGACAGAGTTGATCTTCGAAGACGCGATCGTTCCGAGGGAGAACCTGCTAGGCGAGCGCGGCAGGGGCTTCAAGAATTTCATGCGTACGCTGGACGGCGGACGGATCAGCATAGCGGCGCACCTGCTCGGTATAGCCGAGGGCGCGCTGGAATACACGCTGAAGTTCACGGAAGAGCGTCGGCAGTTCGGTACGCGGATCTGCGATTTCCAGGGTGTGCGCTTCGAGCTCGCCGATTGGTGGACTCGCATCGAGGCGGGCAAGCACCTGACTTATCACGCCGCGATGCTCAAGCAGGCCGGTAAGCCGCATACGAAGGAAGCGGCGATGGCCAAGTTGTACTGCTCGGAGCTGGCGACGTGGGCGACCACTAAGGCTGTGCAATTCCACGGGGGCTACGGCTACACGACGGACTATCCCGTGGAGCGGTTGATGAGAGACGCAAAGATAGGGGAGATCGGAGAGGGAACATCCGAGATCCAAAGGACCGTTATTGCGCGACATCTTCTCGGACCGGAAAAGAGCGGGAAGGATGTTGCCCTATGGTAAGAGGAGTCATCAAGGCGAAGTATGAAACGGCAAATACTGATCAACGCGGCGCCGCACGAGACGCGGGTCGCGATCCTGGAGGACAACGTCCTGGTCGAGCTGATGCTCGACCGCCCGGACGCGCAACGGATAGTCGGGGATATCTATCTCGGTCGCGTCGAGGGTGTGCTGCCTGGGATCCAGGCGGCCTTCGTCAACATCGGTAGCGAAAAGGCCGCCTTTCTCCACGTCTCTGATCTCGCCGACGAAGATCCAGAAGCTTCGGAGGAAGAGAAGGGCGTCAAGCGCTATCCGCCCATCCAAAGCCTGATCAGGAAGGGCGAGCAGATCCTCGTGCAGGTGACGAAGGAGCCCATCGGAACGAAGGGACCCCGCGTCACTGCGCAGGTGTCCCTGCCTGGGCGCAATCTCGTCTACATGCCCCGCAGCGAGCACGTCGGCGTGTCTCGCAAGATCGACGATCGCGAGGAGCGCACCCGGCTGCGCCGGCTCATGCGCGACATCCTCAAGTCCGGCGAGGGGGGCGTGATCGTACGAACGGTGGGCGAAGACGCCGGCCGCAAAGCGCTGGAGCGTGAGCTCGGGGGCCTGATGAAGACGTGGAAGAAGATCGAGAGTCGCGTCGCCCAGGCGGAGGCCCCCGCACTCGTGCATGAGGAAGCGCACCTCGCCGCTGGCATCATCCGTGATCTGTTCAGCGAGAAGGTCGACGCGCTGATCGTCGATTCGCGCGAGATCTTCAACGAGGTACGTGATTACCTCGAAACGGTCGATCCCGATTTGATGCGCCGCGTCAACCTTTACGAGAGCACCACACCGCTGTTCGACAAGTATGACATCGAGGAAGAGATCCTCCGCTCGTTCGAGAGGAAGGTCGAGCTGCCGTCGGGCGGTTACGTGGTCATCGAGTCGACCGAAGGTCTCGTGGCGATCGACGTCAACACGGGCCGCTATACCGGCAAGAAGGACCCGGAAAAGACCATTCTGCGTACGAATCTCGATGCCGCGCGCGAGGTAGCTCGCCAGCTTCGACTCCGCGACATCGGTGGCATCATCGTCGTGGATTTCATCGACATGGAGGACAAGGCGAACCGCGATCGGGTGATGCAGGAATTGCGCACTCACCTGGGTCGCGACCGGGCTCGTACCAAGGCATTCCAGATCTCAGAACTCGGGTTGGTCGAGATGACCCGCCAGCGCGTGCGGCCGAGCGTTTACCACACCGTCACGCGCCCGTGTCCGTACTGCGACGGCGTGGGACGGATCATCACCCCCTCGACGGTGGTCCGCCGTATCGAGCGCGCGATACGCCGCGTTGCCGCTGCCCGGGAAGAGAAACGGTTGGTGATCCGCCTTC
>JASFLD010000002.1:0-29844 GCA_050118275.1 Gemmatimonadales bacterium | reverse complement strand
TGCGGACCGCGTCATGATCGCATGCTTCCGCGTATCATGACGACGATCAGACCGCGAGCTGACCCGGCCCTGACCACCGGCAGGTCCGCTGCAGCCCAATCGACTCTGTCAAGAGATCGGCTGGATGACCGCTCCCTCAGCGATTTCTATCGGTGGCCGGTGTCTTGATGCTTCGTATCCCAGACGGCGGTCGCAGGAATCCCTCTGCGATACCAGCGGAACGCGAAGCCGGGTTTGGTTGTCCCGTGCCGACGACGTCCGCATGGGAGCGTGCTCCGAGCGAGGCCTTCTGGAGCATGTTGGCCACCGTAGAGCCGGACCCTCCCACGGGTCGTGTCGACAATGAATAACCACCAGTCTCGCCTCCCACCGAGGTGTTGGGGACGATGAGCCATGTCTCCGCCACAACGGCCTCCAGCGCCACGGCCGCTACACTGTCGGGAGTGTTAATGTAAGTACAGTCCACCGTGTTGGCAGGCGCCGAGCACGCGATGTTGCGCTGCTCGAGGTCGAAGATGAACAGTACCGGATCGAAATCGGACGAACTCGTTCGGATCTCGACCTTGTCGCCAGCGCTTACCTGTACGGAATAGACGTCGTAGTAGCTCTCATCCTCCACTAGCTGGCAGTCGCCCGCGGCGAGCTGTCCAAGGACTGCGTCAGTCTGATCGAGCATCGCTTCGACTGGACAACTGTCGTAGTTCGGAACGCTCGGATCGATCAAAGCGAAATCAGCGTCGATCCGCGCCCTCCCGAGCCCCAAATCGGTGTTGTCCTCGAATACGAACGTCCAGCCACCGACCAGCGAGTCGCCGACCAGCACGGCTTCCCACTCCTCTATGGTCGTCGTCGCCGACTCACCGACTCCGATCTGACCCGCTAGCGTCAGCAGTCCGAGTTCGCTAACGGTCCCCTCGACCCTCCCTGTCACCTGGCCTTGCCATGCTGTCCCTACCACGCGCGACCGACTCTGGTCGAGGCGCAGGTCATGGAAACGCGAGCTGCCCTGATAGAATAGGTCCTGACAGAAGAAAGGATCGCTGCCACTCAAGATCGTGCAAGAGGTAACGCTGTACTGACCGGTCCAGTCCCCGCGCACATCCGGGAATTCGCCGGGCCCGATCGGGCCGTTGTCATCTCCGCAACCCGCCCAGGATATGCTGCCCAGCAGCAGGGCCGCCACGAAGCCGAAATATCGGACTGAAGCCTTCATTCGTACTCAGACCCCCTTACCAGTTCTCAGCGACCGCTGTGCCCGAAAGCTATCGGCCCCCACAATGTTGTCAAACGACCCGGCCGGTAGAAAAGCCATGAAGTGGGCCGTGCTGGCTCTGGCTGCGCTACTGGTTGTGTTCCCACGCTCAGCCACCGCGCAAAAGTGTGGGCGGAGGAAAGCTGCCTTTCGATCTCTACCTCGAGATGGAAAGCGTTTCTGATCCGCAGATCTCCCCCGACGGCAGACAAAACACTTACACGCGCGGTTGGATCGACAAAGTGAATTATCGCCGCCAGGCGGCGCTCTGGATCATGAACGCAAACCTGACCGGGCTTGGTCCCCCCCGCCACTCCGCGTCGGGATCGGCTAGCCGTTCTCTTGCACCGTCCTCGTAAGGGTCAGCGGCCACCGAATAGTGATTTGATCAGATCCTCGCGAAAGTCCGAGCCGCGGACGAAGTAGCTGCCGAGTACCGACAGGCGGCTGGCGGGACCGACATCGGTCTGATCCAACAAGATCCGGCCGTCCGCTGATCGGTACATCGTTCTCAGGGTATCCCCGCGAATCCGGTAGAAAACTTCATCTTCCTTCTGAATTCCTCCCTCGGTGAGAAAATCGAACCAGACACTCAATCCCGCCGAGATTCTCTCGTAGTCCGACCGCTGGAGGATCCCTTCCTCAGGAAGATGCCGCATGTTTTCATCGATACCGTCGAGGAATTGGCTCAGACTGATATCTCGCAGGAACTGGATGCGGACGAGCGCGTCGCGGGAATGGATCGCTACCGCAGATACCGAATCGGCAAGCCTGTCGGAATACGACTTGCCCTTGACCCATCCGCCCAAGCGCTGCGCGTCTGCTTCCCCCAACCACACATCGACGTCCAGGACATCGACCTTGAAGATCGTCTTCTCAAGCTTCGTTCGCATGTGCGAATACGCCGCGTTTCCGAGCCCCTCCAAGTTCGGTGTCGCCGGCAGATCCGCTGATTGGCCGACGAGCGTCGCCGTGAGCATTGGGAAGATCGCGATAGCCACAGCATGAGCCCACCGGACTCTCACGTTCCGGGAATACCGCGCCTGGCAACGGCTGTTTCGCATCGCTCTGTTAGTCCTTCCTGCCAATCATCGCCATCCCCCTGACACCTAACGTGCCTGACCCAAGTAAGCCCTCAGTTGCGGCGGGATCACCCGGCGCGTCAAAGCGACGTCGATCTCGCGGTCGCTCGCACCGTTGGCCTCCGTCATGAGCCAAGTCTTCCCCGCCTCACGGGCGGCCAACGGAACGCCATCGCGGAACAGAACCCGGTTCCCGGCCAGACCCGCAACGCGATCGCCGGGCGTTATGATACCGGCGAGGTTGAGCGGATCGGCGGCGCTGAGGGCCAACAACAGGCCACTCTTTCCCTCGCGCCTGGTCTTTCTCAAGAGACCCACCGCTTCCGGTAAAGCGAACTGCTCTCCCGAGAACCCCGCCACGAACCGACCACCACGGATCTCACCCTGGGCTTCCAGCGAACGATACACTCTCATCAGCTCGCGCCACGGCGCGAGGTTGGTCTCGCGTTCCAGGAGCCGCCTGAACACGACCCCGTATCGACGCAGCAGTGCGCGCGCCTGAACGTGCACCGCTTCTTGGTCCGGCTCATCCCACGCCGCCGAGGTTAGTGCGCGACTCTGTCGTTCGCGATCGCCACTCGTGGCGGGGCGCCGAAACACCGCCCAGCGGCCCGCGGACTCCACACCCAACGGCGCGACCCGTCCGGAGCGACGGCGTGCATCGATCGGGCGCCGCTTCGCCGCAGGGATCAGAAGCGCTCGTAGTCCCGCGAAGCTGTCCGCGTTGACCAGGCCGACCGCCACGAGTTCGCCCAGCGCCGCTTCAGCTCTCGTCCTGAGCAGACCGGACTCCCGGGCCAGTTCGCTGAAGAACAGAGCGCCACGCCTCAGCAGAATCTGAAATACCTGTCCTGCATCCGTGGATAACCCGACGTTCTCCGCCGAAGGCGCCAGCGCCAGCCACGCTTCGGCGTGTTCTCGCAAGAATACCGCTATCGGGCTGGATCGAAGGGGACCGCTCGTGAACGCTCGCCCGCGTGACGCAACGGGAGGAGACAGACGACCCCACGAGACTCGCCCCGCCAGACACAACCCGTCCAACCAGAGTGGATCGTACTCCGCCAGCCGCGACGCCAAGATGTCAGCCTCCCAAGCGGCTGCCGGCACCTCGTATCCGTCGAGCAGTTCTATGACGCTCGCCAGACCCTCGGGTCCCTGCGCGCGGTGCTCGTTGTCGACGCGGGTCCAGGCAGCGAGGAACCGCATGAAGTCGGAGGCTGTGACCGGTTCGATCTCGGCGCGCAGACGATTGAGCGTGTAGCGGTGGATGCGCGCGAGCAGTCGACGCTCGCACCACTCCGTGCGACGGCCCCCAGCAGTGAAGTGTCCCCGCAATACGAACCCCTCCGCCTCGAGAGCGAGCAGAGCCAGATCGACTTCGTTCTCAGAGACGCCCATCGATTGGGCGAGCGCGGCTGCCGTCGTCGGTCCCAGGACCTCCAGCCGTCCACGGATCAACTCGCGAAATGCTGTCTGTCGATCCCATTCGATCGCTCGTCGGCGCTCGGGCGGGACGAGTTTGGGCTCGGTCGCCGCGCCCGCGAAGACCACCTCGAACTCGGGCAGGCGCTCGGCTGCCACCCACAATATCTGGGAACCATCCGCTGAGTTCAGATGCAGCCGACCCGCTCGCCCATCGGCGGCCAGGACATTCAGATGCGGTTCCCAAGATTGTCCGTCACGCCCGCGCCGACCTTCCTCATCCGTCAGGTAGCCTGCGGTGAGCAACGCATCGTGCAGCTCGTCGGGATCGCGGACGTCCGGCCACGCTTCTTCGCCGACACGCCCAATCGCTGACGAATCCAGCGCACCCAGCTCGGCGGAGGAGGAAGGCTCCAGCGATCGCCGCGTATAGACGGCGTTGGTGCGCCGTTCTTCCAGCGGCACGTTGTCCAAGAAAGCGTACGGTCTGGCATTGATCACCTCGTGTGCCAGCGGGGAAGGTTCCATTGTATCGCAGGCGACACAGCGAACCGATCCCGCCGCCATCTTCTCGAGCAATCGTTCGAGGCCTTCGATGTTCATCGCCTCGACCAGGCAGTCGAGGACCGTCTGATTGACCAACGGATGGTCCGGGATTTCGCGGTCACCCACGATGTTCTCCAGGCAGGCGACCTGGTCCGGAAACACGGAGGCGAGGAGATCGTCCGACTCCATACGCTGCAGCGGGGGTGGAACGCGCCGTCCACCCCGTCTCCGCAGCACTGCCAGAGACCGTGTGGCGTTCCAGCGCCAACGGGTCGGGAACAGCGGAGCGTCAAGCATCGCTTGAACGAGGAGGTGGCGAGCAGTCTCCGGTTTCAGGTAGTCGAAGACCTCCTGCAGCGGAAACGAGTGAGAGGTGCTCAGCGAAAGAACGATCGCGTCCTCGGTTGCGGCCGCCTCGAGCTCGAAGTTGAAGCTGCGGCAGAATCGCTTTCGCAGCGCCAGACCCCAGGCCCGGTTGATACGGCTCCCGAACGGGGCGTGGACGACTAGCTGCATGCCGCCCGCCTCGTCGAAGAACCGCTCGAGAATGACGGTGTCCTGTGTGGGAAGCGCGCCCAGGGCCCGCTTGCCCGCCGCCAGGTACTCGACCAACTGCCGCGCGGCCGCGCGGGGGATGCCCGGGCCCTCCAACCAGCGGACGGCCGCTTCCGGATCGTCCACTCGACTCTCCAGGTCGCGCCGCAAGTCTGAGACGGCCGCCGAGAGCTCCGGGCTGCGTTCCGGCGCCTCGCCGAACCAGAAGGGTATCGTCGGCGGCTGTCCGCGAGCATCCGCGACCCGCAAACGACCCGACTCGATCCGGAGGATGCGCCAGGCGGAGTTGCCCAGCTGGAAGATGTCGCCCGGCATGCTCTCGATGGCGAAGTCTTCGTCGACGGTGCCGATGAAGGAGCCTTCCGGCTCGAGGACCACCGAGTAGTCGGCCACGTCCGGTATGGCGCCGCCGGATGTGAGCGCCGCCAGGCGCGCCCCCCGCCGAGCGCGGAGACGCCCGTTTACCTCGTCATAATGGATGAGAGCGCCGCGTCGCCCGCGCCGTGTGGTGAAGCCATCCGCCAGCATACGCATCACTTCGTCGAACTCCCGACGCTGCAAGTCCCGATAGGGATACGCACGGCACATGAGATGAAACAGATCGTCTGCCTGCCAATCGCCAGTCGAGACCTCCGCGACAATCTGCTGAGCCAGCACGTCCAGCGGCTTCCGTGGGATCACGAGATGATCCAACTCGCCCTTCTCCACCGAGTGCAGCAACGCCACACACTCCACCAGCTCGTCGCGACTGAGAGGGAAGATCCGGCCCCTGGGCACCGCACCCAGCGTGTGACCCGACCGGCCGACTCGTTGAAGGAGCGTCGCTATCCTACGAGGCGTCCCGACCTGCACGACCAGATCGACCGATCCGATATCGATGCCCAGCTCCAGCGACGCGGTGGCCACGAGCGCTCTGAGCTCGCCGTTTTTCAGTCGGCGCTCGGCCGACAAACGCAGTTCTTTGGACAGGCTGCCGTGGTGAGCGGTCACCTGGTCGGCGCCCAAGCGCTGAGCCAGATCGTGGGTGATCCGCTCCGCCAAGCGGCGCGTATTGACAAACACGAGAGTCGTGCGATGCCGATCGATCAGTTCAGCGACCCGGTCGTAGACCTCGCCCCACACCTCGTTCGACATCACCGCGGCCAGCGGAGATTTGGGAACCTCGATCCCGAGATCCAGCGTGCGATGGTGCCCTTCATCGACGATCGTGCAGTGTGGGTCGCCGTCCTGATCGAGGCCCGTCATCCCCACCAGGAAGCGCGCCACCTCCTCGATCGGCTTCTGCGTCGCCGACAGGCCGATCCGCGTCAGGCGCCTGCCAATCAGGTTCGTCAACCGCTCGATACTCAACCCGAGGTGCGAGCCCCGTCGATCGTCGGCCACGGCGTGAATCTCATCCACGATCAACGTGCGGGCCGTACTCAGCATCTTCCGTCCGTTGTCCGAGGTCAGCAGCAGATAGAGCGACTCCGGCGTGGTCACCAGGATATGAGGCGGACGGCGGAACATGGCCTGGCGCTGCGACGACGAGGTGTCACCCGTACGCACCGCCGCGCGTAACTCCACAGGTGGCAGCCCCAAACGTCTTGCTTCCTCCTGAATTCCGCGCCTCGGTTCGGCCAGGTTCTTGTGAATGTCGTTGGAAAGAGCACGCAACGGAGAGACGTAGACGATTTGCGTTTCATCGCGAAGACCGCCGGCCAACCCTTGCCGCAGCAAATCGTCGATGCTGGCAAGGAACGCGGCCAGCGTCTTGCCCGATCCGGTGGGCGCGGCGATCAGCGTATCGTGGCCGGCGCGGATAGCCGCCCAACCCCGCTGTTGGGCAAGAGTCGGGGCCTTGAATCGTGACGTGAACCACCGCGACACGGCCGGGTGGAAATCGGACAGGCTCGATACCGTTTGCATAGACATCCCAAAAACCCGGGGGGGCCGGTCAGAGTTCCCTCCGACAGACCCCCTATATCATTCGGCCCGGGGCCGATGCCGAACTGACATCCTCGCAGGCCGCCCCGAGCCCCACCCGGCTCGGCCGACGGCTACAGCAAACCGAAGGTCAGCAGGGCAAGTAGGCTACTAATGATCACATAGACGACGAAGCCGATGAGCGCCGTCCCCAAGGCCTTCCCCGTGGTGAAATCGAGCGCCTGGCGGATGGCGACGACCGCGCAAGCCAGCATCCAGAGCCAGACCGCAAACCGGACCCACCCTCCAAAGAACGGGACGATGCCCAGCAGATTGAGGACACCGGGAGCCTGCGCGAAACCGATCGTCCTCAGCATCTCGCCCATGTCGGCCGTGCCTTTGAAAAGACCGGCCCCGACGAACAGGGTGATCGCGGACCAGACATACCAGCCGACGAAGGCGCTCACGACGGCGCCGATTGTGGCCCAAATCCCGGCGCCCGAACTGCCGATCGCCCCAGCTATCGCCACGAGCAGGACAACGCCGGCGGCCTGACCTGTTGCCGTGCGATCGTGTTCGACCTCTTCGTACGTCGCGACGTTGAGCGTCGCGGCACCGATCATCCTCTCCGTGAAACTCGCCATTCTCTCACACTCCCTGTTGGCGGCGGACGGTGATGAACCAGTCGCTTGTCCCTTGGATGGTTGCGCCTAATCTACCGCTCACCGCACCACGGGCGCCACAGCCTTCACTCAGTCCATCTATAGGAACGCCGATTCGCGCGGAACGTTCGGAGCAGATCGCCGCGGCAAGATCCTGCCGGCTCCCCAACGGAAAGGCCCGCTCCCATCGAGCAGGCCCCGGTCCGACGAAGGTACCTCAGGGCGCCCGTCAGGCGGTGACGGTCTCCGCTTGCGGTATCGGCACGTCCCGTGTCCGCCCCTTCTCGACCGGCTCCTCTGCTTCACGACGGTGCGTGAAATGCCGCTGGAAGAAATCCGCCAGATCATCGGTCAACGAGTGCATCACGGGAACCAGTATGAGCGTGAGGAAAGTCGCGAAGGTCAGGCCCGCGATCACCGCAATCGCCATCGGACTCCACCAGGCCGCTTGCTCGCCGCCCCAGTAGAAGTTCGGCCGCAGGCTTCGATAGAAACCGAAGAAGTCGATATTCATGCCAATCGCCAGTGGGATGAGCCCCATGACCGTGGTGATCGCCGTCAACGTCACAGGCCGAAAGCGGGTCAGTCCGCCTTGTACCAGCGACTCACGGCGTGCCATCCCATCGCGCTTTCGCAGTATGCCGATATAATCGATAAGCACTATCGCGTTGTTCACCACAATCCCTGCGAGGCTGATCACCCCGACGCCGGTCATGATGATGCCAAAGGGCATCCGGAAGACCAGCAGGCCGATAAGCACGCCCACCGTCGAGAGGATGACCGAACTGAGTATGATCAGCGGCTTCAAGATCGAATCGAACTGCGACACCAGAATGAACGCGATCAACAACAACGCCGCCAGGAAGGCACCGAACAAGAACGCCGCCGACTCCTGCTGCTCCTCCTGCTGGCCGGTGTACCGCAGACTATAGCCAGGGGGCAGGCTCGCCGCGAAGTCGGCCAATTCGCTCTGGGCCTGGGCCAGAACGGCATTGGCGTTATATCCGGACCGCACGTCGGACGACACCGTAACGACGCGGTCGAGATCCTTGCGATTGATCCCACTGAAGCTCTCGTTGACACTCCAGTCGGCGACGGAGAGCAACGGTACCTGGCTCCCGTTGTCGGCGACGATCGAAAGGTCGGCCAGCGAACTCAAGTCCTGGCGGTACGCTTCGGCCAATCGAACGACGATGGAGTACTCGTCCTCGCCATCGCGGTACTCGCCAGCTTCCACCCCGTTGATCGCACTGCGCACCGTGAATCCCACGTCCCGGGTGTTCAGACCAAACAGCTGCGCCTTCTCTCGATCCACCCGGACGGTCAGCTCAGGGCGCGCATCGGAGAGATCGCTCTCCAACCCTTCAAGTTTCGGTGCCAGGTCGGACCGCGAGAGCCGCCGGACCACCTCGTCGCCGAAATTCTTCAGCAGCTGGGCATCTTCGCCGACGATCTCGATGTTGATCGGCAAACCCGTTGGCGGGCCTTCCTGTGGCCGCTCGACCGTGATGTCGGCACCCGCGATGTCTTGCCCGATGGAACCGCGCATCCGTTCCAGAGTCTCGAAAACATCGTGTTCGCGGTATTCATAGTCGACGAAGCTCACGGCGATGGTCGCCAGGTGCGTGCCCGAGCCGCCGAATATCCAGTCACCCGAATTCGAGCCGACTGTCGCGACCACCGACTCGAAGTCCTCGCTACCGGGGAAGTTCTCCAACTCGCGCTGGACCCGAAGCGCGATCGCATTCGTGACCTCGGCCCTGGTACCGGTCGGCGCCTCTATCTGCACGTAGACAGTGCTTGGCGGTATGTCCTCAGGGAAGAAAACGACGCCCTGACTGAACATGCCGAACGCGATCACGGCCAAGAAGAGCGTGGCCAACGAGCCGAGCATCACTCGCCAGCGGTGCTCGAGGGCCCAGCGAAGAGTGCGCTCGTAGGACCGCAGCGTCGCCGGGAGGTTGTCCTCTTGCAACCAACGCGCGGCGGGCGCCAGCGCATAGCGATGCAGGGCCCAAAGAAGAACGGTGGTGAGTAGAAGGAGAACCGCCGGCAGGGGCCTGATGACAAGGCCGACCAAGAACGCCACGCCCGTGGCGACCAACAGCGTCCATTTCAGCTCGGGGGTGAGCCCCGGTCCCTTCTCCCCCTCAGGCCGCAAGAAGAGCGAGCACAGCGTTGGATTGATGACCAGCGCAACGAATAGCGATGAACTGAGTGTGATGATCAGCGTCTTGGGTAGGTAGCCCATGAATTCGCCAACAACCCCAGGCCAAAACGCCAGGGGAGCGAACGCCGCAAGAGTAGTGGCCGTCGCCGCGATCACCGGCATGGCCACTTCTCCCGTGGCCAGTTTCGCCGCCGTCTTGTTGTCGTGCCCTTGCTCTCTGAAGCGATAGATGTTCTCCACGATCACGATCGCGTTGTCCACCAACATCCCGAGCGCCAGGATGAGGCTGAACAGCACGATGAAGTTCATCGTTATCCCGGACATCTGTATGACGCTGAACGAGAGCAGCATCGATAACGGGATGGCGATACCCACGAAAGAAGCGTTACGAAGACCCAGAGCGAACAGGAGGACCGCCACCACCAAGATCAGGCCGGAGATGATGTTGTTCTCGAGGCTGCTCACCATGTGATGAACATCCTCGGATAGATCCGAGGTAATCTTCACGACCGTGGATGGCGGGAAGTCCGGCTGCATTTCAGCGATCACCGCTCGAACCGCCTCGGACGTCTGAATGATGTTCTTGCCGACGCGTTTCGAGATACCGAGCGTGACCACGGGGCGCCCATCCAGCCGCGCATAGCTGTCGCGCTCCTTAAAACCGAAGTCCACCGTGGCCACATCGCGGACATAGACCGGCCTGTCGCCCGGCGCCGTGATGACGATGTCCTCGATCAGATCGGTGTTCTCGAACTCGCCTGGAACTCGAACAAGGTACTTCAAGTCGCCGACATCTATGGAACCGCCGGGCGTCGTGACGTTCTCTTCGCGGATCGCATCGATCACATCGTCAAAGGCAAGCCCGTAGAACTTGAGCTTCGCCAGGTCGACGTCGACCTGAACCTCTCGATCCAAGCCTCCCGACAGGCTGACTTCCAGCACGTCGGGGATTTGCTCGATTCTGTCCTGAATGTCCTTCGCAACATCTTTGAGCCGGACCAGGCTGTAGTCACCGGAGACATTCACCTGCATGATCGGAAACTCGGCGAAGTTGAACTCGATTATCATCGGTTCCTCCGCCGCTTCCGGAAGCTCCGGCTTGGCGATGTCGACCTTCTCGCGAACCAGTTGCAGGGCCTCGGTCATGTCCATGCCCGCTTCGAACTCGACAATGATGTTGGAGTAACCCTCCACCGATGTCGACGTAATCTCCTTCACATCTCCGATCTTGTTGAGCTCAGCTTCCAACTCACGAGTGATGAGTGTCTCGATGTCTTCGGGTGCTACACCGGGATAGATCGTGTTCACCGCCACGATCGGGATCGTTATTTCTGGCGCTGCTTCTTTCGGGACCCTGAAATACGAGATGAACCCCGCGATGATCACGCAGAGCGTGAGCACCAACACGCTCGTAGGGTGATCGATGGCAAAGGAGGTCAGCCAGAATTCCTTGTACTGACCGTCTCCCTCGTGGTTGGCCCGATCCAAAGAGCCGCCTCGCCCGTCCGTCGATTTGCGACGCTTGAAGTTAGCCATCTTGTCCTCTATCTAGCCGGCTTGCGGCTGAGCCGCAGGATCTACGATGCGCACTCGATCGCCCGCCTCGACGAGCTGGTGACCACGAACGATCAACCGGTCACCCACAGATAGCCCGTCGCTCACCACGGTCGAGTTCTCATAGGAAGGGCCGAGACGGACGGTGCGGGGCTCGGCGAACAGCCTTCCGTCTCTTTCGACGACCACAAAGACTTCGTAGCCGTCTTCGGTGCGCTGGATCGAGAACTGTGGGACGACGACGACATCCTGGAGGCGATGACTGGCCACCAACACGCTGGCCACCATCTTCGGTTTGATCACTCGCCCGGGGTTCTCCATGACGACCTCGATAAGAAAAGTCCGATTCCGCTGGTCCACGGTGCTACCCACGTAGCTGATCAAACCCACCGATTCGCCGCCTATCAGCTCGAAGCTGATTCGGGCGCTGTCCCCCGGATGGACTACATCGGCGAACCGCTCAGGCACGCCACCGGTAACCTTGACCCGGTCTACTTCCACCACCCGCGCGACCTGGGTGCCCGGTGCGACCATCTCTCCCATATCGACGTAGCGCGCGTCGAAGATGCCGGAGATCGGCGATCTGATCACCGTGCGATCGAGGCGCGTCTGCAGCAATTGGTGACGCGCCGACTGCAGCTCCGCCTGGTACTTCGCCTCGAGGTAGGCGATCTCGCTGCCGATCTGCTCGTCCTCCCACAGCTGACGCTGCCGCTTGAAGCGTTCGGCGGCCAGTTGGGCGGCCGCTTCCGCCTCCTCGACCTGCGCCCTCAGCGTTCTGTCGTCTATCTTGGCGATGGGTGTACCCTGCCCAACGTACTCTCCCTTCTCAAGGAAGAAACGCTCGATCACGCCACTTTCCTCCGCACTGATCGTCACGTCATTCAGCGCCTCGACTTCGCCGGTCAGCCGGATGTAGGCAGTGAAATCGTTCCGTGTGACGTCGACGGCTTCGACGTTCACTACGTTGGCATGCGCGTCCGCCGTGTCCGCCTCGCTTGCCTGTGACGCCGGACTGCAGCCACTCAAAATCGTGCTCGCCAGAAGAACCAGCGCCAGCCAAGCGGCTCCGCCACATGCGTCTTTCTCCCTCATGGGGCCCCAGGCCCTCTCTATTCTCATGTTGCTGTCACTCCAATTCGGAAACGCCGACCTCTGAGCCGACGGGAGTTGGTACATCGACCAACGGAGACACCCCCACCGCGTCGTCCAACTGCGCCTGCGCTATCAAATAGTCGTACACAGCCTGCGCGTAGTTGAACTCCGACTCGCGCAACAACACTTCTCCTTCGGTCACCTCTAATTGTGAGCTCACTCCGGCCGAGTACTGCGCGCTGACGATTTCGTAGCCGCGCCGCGCCTGGGAGACCGCTTCACCCTGCGCCTCTGCGCGCTCGCGTGCTTCCTCCAACGCCTCGAGAGCCGTCTGGATCTGATTCACCGCCTGCTGTTCCAGAAGCTTCAATTGCACGTTCGCCTGCTCGCGCGTTATCCTCTGTTGCTCGATCCGCGCCGATCTCTGAAATCCTTGAAAGATCGGGACCTCCAGCGAAATACCCAACGCTGCACTCGTGGTCCGCTGGTTCTTGTTCTCGCCGAACGGATCCAGACTCCCATCCTCCTGAGAAATCAAGCCGGCATTGAAGAACGCGTTCAGCCGCGGATAGCGCTGCGTCTGTTCGTACTTCAAGCGCGCGTTCTCCAATTCGACGTTCAGCTGCGCCTGTCGCAGATCGGAGCGCATCCTCCGCGCCAACTGATGGAGCGATTCGACCGATCTATCCAAGGCATTCTGAATCCCAACGAGACGCACCAACTCGAGATTCGCCCCTTCATTCGCGTCGAGCGCCGCCAGGTCGATATCGCGAAGTTGGCCCGCGATTTGGACGGGAGTGACATCGGCGAGACCCAACTGAACCGAAAGGTCACGCTCCGCCGCCAACGCGACATTCGCGGCACGCTTCAGGTTCGGTCGCAGGTTTGCCAGGCGGACCTCCAAGCGCAGTACATCGTAGCTGCTGGCCAGTCCCGCACGATACATACCCTCGGTCTCGCGCAAGCTCGCCTCGGTTCGCTTGATGCTCTCATCGGTCAACCGTACTTCCTCGTGCGCGAGCAACGCCTGGTAGTAAGTTCGCCTGACCTGCGATGCGACCCGTTGCGCCTGACCCCTCACAGTTTCGCGCTGTAGCGCCTGAAAGCGCCCGGCCGTCCCCACTCCGATGAATGCCCCGGCATCGAAGATCGGCTGCGTGACATACAGCCAGGCCGACCAGTTATTGTCGGCACCGAACCGCACTGGAATCAGCTCATCGGGCGAGGCTCCCGGATCGAAGATGATCTTGGGCAGGAACGCTTCCTGTATGGCCAGGTTGCGCTGGTAGCTGACCGAGCCATCGATCGTCGGGAACAGACTTCCCCACGCCTCGCGAACTCGCTCGTCGGCGTTGAGAAGGCCGAGTTGTGCGTCACGCAACTCCCGGTTGTTCTGCAATGCGAGTACCACCGCCTCGCGCAACGAATAGGTTGACGCAGCACCTTCTTGAGCCACGACACCGTCACTTGGCCGCGCAAGCGCGAGGACGATTAGGATCGCGAAGCGCGGATTCCTGAATATGCCTAACACGGTTGCTGTCTCCTCATCCTGTCCGCCCACCTGCCGTTCCAACCTGCCTGCGCGAACCCGACCGGTACTTCGAAGAGCTTCCGGGGCGGGCGTCATGCAACGCAGTAGATCTACGAGACCCCAATGGGCGGCGTTTCGGGCTCTAAGGCGCCCTGCGGCCGCAGCCCGAGAAACACCAGTTCGCTGAACCGAGCGAAAAGATCGTGCGCGTCGAGTTCTTCCCCGGAATGACGGCAGCGAGCATTCGGCTTGCACCCCAGCAGAAGAGTCACGAGCCCATGAACGAGCGTCCACAGGTAGAGCACCACCAGATCCGGATCCGTCTGCCTGATCGTACCGACCCCCATCGCGTCGATGACCGACTGCCGAAAAAGGGCGTATCCACTTCCCTCGGGCAGCTCTTCGATGTCCCGGGGTAGCTCCGTATGCGTCGAGAACAGCACTCGGAAGTACTCGCGGTTCTCAAGCGCGAAATGAATGTAGGCTTCACCGAGGGCTCTCAGCCGCTCGCGCGAGCCCTTCGGTCGATCCGCCACCGCCTCGCGGAGGTAAGTGTCGAACCGCTCGAAGCCCATGGCAATCACACTCTCGACGAGTGCCTGCTTGCTCTCGAAGTAGTTGTATATTGCGGTGGCGCTGACCCCGACCCTCGCGGCAACGGCGCGCATCGACAACGCATCGATTCCTCCTTCTGCGAGCAAGTCCCGCGCCGCCTCGAGAATCCCGGTCTCGGTGGAGGAAGCGCGGGAAGATTCAACGATTTCAGGCGTCATTGGGGCCCCTTTGTATTAACAACGTTAAGTTTACAGCGTTAATTTAACAACGTTAACCCAACGGTCAAGCCCGATCAGGGCCAACTTGCGACACGGACAAGCGTCAAAAGGCGGGCAACTACGAGGTAGGCGTCGGGCCCATCGAAGTCAGTGTTGGTTCTCGGCCCCGCCAGCGCTCACGCCGAAGATCTTGAACCCGAGAAACAGACACCCTGGAACGGCTGCCAGCGACAAGACCGTCGCCACGATCAGCCCGGGGGCGTCACGGCCGGTCAAGGGTTCCATGACTCGATCGAGCAGAACCCACAAGGCGAAATAGCCGAGGATACAGAAGGCGAGAGCCAGTAGCTCTCTTCCCGGCGTCGCACGGTAACGATTCAAAGAGGTCCCCTCGACCGTCAGTGCCAGAATCGGCCACAGCAGCGTCAGCGGAACCAGAAGCCGAAGCCACATCGATTCGTTTCCTTTCGGTTGTCGGGCGATCCTTCAGTCCACGGAGGCCGAATTCTACGCCTTCCCAGCACCCATCACAACCTCGGACCCGTCTCCTACCTGCGATGCGAGAACGGCCCGCGCGGCGGGCCGTTCTCTCGCTCCCGTCTCTCGGATCCAGTCGAGCTGCCAGCTCCTATTCCGCTGATCCGGCTAAGCAGCTTTCGCCTCACTGATCATCTTGGATACCGAGTCTTTGGCGTCACCGAACAGCATCATGGTCTTGGGATGGAAGAAGAGCTCGTTCTCGACGCCGGCGAAGCCAGCTCGCATACTCCGCTTGAGGACGATGATGTGCTCAGCCTCGTCCACGTTCAGAATGGGCATGCCGTAGAGGGGACTCGTCGTGTCGTGACGGGCCGCCGGATTTACCACGTCGTTAGCGCCAATGACAACGGCGACCGTCGTATTCTTGAAGTCGTCGTTGATATCGTCCATGTCGAACAGCTCATCATAGGGAACGTTGGCTTCGGCCAATAGTACGTTCATGTGCCCCGGCATGCGTCCCGCCACCGGGTGAATCGCATACTTCACATCGACGCCGCGCTCCTTCAGTACGTCCGCCAGCTCCCGTACCGCGTGCTGGGCCTGAGCTACCGCCATGCCGTAGCCCGGGACGAAGATCACCGAACTGGCGTACGCCAACATCATCGCCGCCTCTTCGGCCGAGACGTCGCGGACGGTTCCGGCCGCCGCGCCGGCGCCGACACTGCCCGCGACCACGTCAGCCGTGCCTACGGCGCCGAACAGGACGTTCGTCAGAGAGCGATTCATTCCGACGCACATGATGTTCGTGAGGATCAGGCCCGAGGCTCCGACCAGAGAACCGCTGATGATGAGTACGTTGTTGTTCACCACGAACCCGGCCGCCGCCGCCGCCAAGCCCGAGTAGGAGTTGAGCAGCGATATCACGACCGGCATATCGGCCCCGCCGATCGCCACCACCGACGTGATTCCGAGGAAGAGCGCCAGAACCAGCAGGACCAAGAAGACGGTCAGGTTCATGTCGACGTAGACGACGTAGGCGCCGAGCGCCAACACGGCCGTCAACAGCGTCGCGTTCACCGTCTTTTGGAGTGGCCAGGTGATCGGCGCCCCGGTCATTAGATTCTGCAGCTTGGCAAAAGCGATCATGCTGCCCGAAAACGTCACGGCCCCGATGAGCGTCCCCAAGACGATGCTGATACCTGCATCCGGTGCCATGACCGAACCCGGCTCGCCGATGTACCGCAAGAACTCGGAGATCGCCACCAGCGCCGAAGCGCCTCCTCCGAAGCCGTTGAAAATGCCCACCATCTGGGGCATAGCCGTCATCTGCACTGCCCGCGCGGAGATCGAACCGATCAGCGCGCCGATGATGGCGCCCACCAGAATCATCTGCCAGTGGGCGAAATTAGTCTCTAGCAGCGTCACGATGATGGCGATCGCCATACCGAGTGCCGCCATGACGTTGCCCGCCCTTGCCGTCGCCGGAGACTGCAGGCGCTTCAACCCGAAGATGAATAGCGCCGCCGAGATCAGGTAACTAAGGTTCGCTAGCGTGAAGAAATCCATGATTTCAGTCCACAAGTGCTAAGTTTGCAAGCAGCGACACGACCTGCGGGACCCTACAGCTAAGACTTGTCCTCACCGCCCGCCGCCGGCTTCTTCTTGAACATCTCGAGCATCCGGTCAGTCACCAGGAATCCCCCCGCGACGTTGATCATCCCCATCGCTACGGCGACGACCCCCAGGACCAGAATCAGCGTGTTCCCGCCCCAGAGTCCCGGCAGCGTCGTCTCCGTCGCGGCCGCCGTGATGATCAATGCGCCGACGACCGATATGCCCGAAATCGCGTTCGATCCGGACATCAGCGGCGTGTGCAGCAGAGGCGGAACTTTAGTGATCACTTCGAAACCCGTGAACATCGCGAGCACGAAGATGTACAGATTGTTCAGTAATGCTTCTGGCATCGTCTGTTCCTCACAGCAGCGCCTTGACGCGCTCGTTCACGACTTCACCGTTGTGCGTGATGCAACTCCCGGCGATCACTTCGTCCTCGAAATCCAGATTCAGCTCGCCGTCCTCGACGAACTCCTTGAACAGAGACGTGATGTTTCGAGCATACAGACTGCTCGCGTCGACCGGCATCTCGCTCACCAGGTCCGCCGGTCCGTGAATGGTCACGCCATACTTCACGACCGTCTTGCCCTCCTCGGTCAGCACGCAGTTGCCACCCGTCTCGGCCGCCAGGTCGACGATCACCGAGCCGGGCCGCATCCCTTGCACCGCCTCTTCCTCGACCAGGATCGGCGCCTTCTTACCAGGTACCGCCGCTGTGGTGATTACGATATCGGCGGCCTTGATGTGCTCGGCGAGCACCTCCTTCTGCTTCTGCGCCGACACGTCGGACACTTCTTTGCCGTAACCACCTTCGTCCTCGAGCTCCTCCTCCTCGAGCTCGATGTCGATGAACTTGGCACCGAGACTCTTGACCTCTTCCTTGGTGGCCGGCCGAATGTCGTAAGCCTCGACCGAGGCACCCAAGCGCCGGCACGTCGCAATCGCCTGCAGTCCGGCCACGCCAACTCCGAGGATAAGGACCTTTGCCGGCGGTACCATGCCGGCCGCCGTCATGGACATGGGAAAGAACTTGGGTAGAGAGCTCGCCGCAATCAGCGCTGCCTTGTAGCCAGCGATATTCGCCTGCGACGACAGCGCGTCCATCTTCTGGGCCCGGCTGATCCGCGGTACCGTCTCCATCGCCACCGCTGTCACCTTCTGCTCCGCCAATTTCCCCACCAGCTCCGAACTGGTGAGGGGCTCGAGGAAGGAGATGAGGACCGTGCCCTCCTTCATCAGTCCGACCTCGGCGAGGTCGGGCTTGCGAACTTTCAGCACCACATCGGCGTCGTAGGCCGCCTGCGGCCCATCAACGATCGACGCACCCACCTCCTTGTAGCTCGCATCCGCGAAGTAAGCACTTTCCCCAGCCCCGGACTCGATCTGAACCTCGAATCCAGCTTCGACGAGCTTGGCAACTTCCTTGGGCACCAGGGCGACTCTACGCTCGCCTTCTACGATCTCCTTCGGAACTCCAATCTTCATCGTTTCATCTCTCTCGCTTGATGCCGGTCTTCTCGGAGGTCTCGCTCGGCCGTGTCTTCACGTCGACCCCACCCATACAAGCCAGCGCGTTCACCTTCAGGCGCGGTGTCCTGGCGTCGACTTCCGTGGCCGACTGCTCCACTTGATCGACCGATCCCAAAAGCCCCAACCCGCGGACCGTTACCGGTAGGCCGGGAGGGACGATGATCTCGATGCCACCCATCACCGCCAGCGCATTGACGTGGGTCTCGCCCGGCCCCAGCCGCGCACCGCGAAAGTCCAGCTCCACACCACCCATGACCGCGATCGCGTTCAGCTGCCGTGGCGGCGCCCAAACGCCTCTACGCCTGCTGCCCCCCAAGACAGCCAGGGCCCAGCCCCTGCCTGCCGGTGGTTCCACCGCCGGAGGATTAGCCTCTGCCAGAACGGGCAGATCGCTGATCAGCTTCTTCAGCTCGCCAACGTTGTCCACTTCGTCGACCGCCGCCAGCCGCGCTTCCAGGACATCCAACTCCAGGTGCCCAGCGGCAAAATGCTCGCAAAGCTCCGCCGTCACCTTGTCCCGATCTTCAGTCGTCGGTACACGGGCGGCCAACGATCGGTCGTTCATCGAGTATTACTCCCGGGTCGAGATGACCATGGCCTGACGACCGCAACTGAGGTGTTGAACTGGCCGGGAATCAACATGCACGATCTGTGCCCGTCAAGATGGGGCCTCGCGCCTCCTATCCGGACGGTCCAAAGACTCGCCAGCAATCCACAATCGCCGAGCGACCCGCTCACGAAGTCGAAACCTACGCGAGTGACGGGCCAACCTCACCCATGGGACATTTCGTCCCGCACTGATCCGCTGCCTCGTCGCGACTCACCGATTCGGCGGGCACGGCTAGCTCGCCGTCAGGTCGGCGGCAACTTTCTCGACCGCGCGCCAGACCCGCAGGAAATTTCCGCCCCATAGCTTGCGGATCTCTGCTTCGGAGTAGCCGCGCCGAACGAGCTCCATTGTAACGTTGGGCGTCTCGCTGGCGTCACGCCAACCGGTGACACCACCGCCTCCGTCGAAATCGGAGCTTATGCCCACGTGGTCGATACCGATCAACTCGACGGCATAGTCGATGTGATCTACGAAATCTTCCAACGTTGCCGGTGGCCATTCTCGGTCGATCTCCTCCCGCCTTCGTCGGTACTCGGCACGTTGTTGCTCGGTCAGCGTCTGCATGGCCCGATACCCGGTCACGCCCAATTCCTCGCGCAGGGCCGAGATGGCCCGTCGCTTCTCCGGCGCCTCCTCCTTCACGAACGACCCGACCGCGACGATTTGAATCACGCCGCCGTTCTCTTTCAGCGCCAGAAGCTGTTCGTCGTCCATGTTCCGGGGAACGTCGGCGAGAGCGCGTGTGGAGGAGTGCGAGGCGATGACGGGAGCGCGCGATAGCCTCGCAGCGTCGAGCATGGTCTGCTTGGAGGTGTGGGACACATCAACCATGATCCCAAGGCGATTCATCTCGGCGATCACCCGCTCGCCGTAGGCGCTCAGCCCTCCGTGCTCGACCTCAGCGTCTCCGAGATCTTCGCGTGGGTTCGACGAATCCGCGATGTCGTTGTGCCCGTTGTGGGTGAGCGTCATGTAACGGGCGCCGAGCTCGTGAAATCGCTTTAGCGTTCCGATGTCTTTCCCGATGGCGTATCCATTCTCTACACCGATGCAGGCCACCAGTTTTCCGTCCGCGACTATGCGCTCGACGTCGTCCGGACTATAGGCCAGTTCGATCCGGTCCGGGTACATCGTTTCGGCCATCCGGTGAATCGCATCGAACTTCGTCATCGCTGCCGATCGAGCCGCCTCGTACCCCTCCGGCGTTCTCTCCCCCTGGCCTACGAAGACGGCGAAGAAGGCGACATCCAGCCCGCCTTCGGCCATCTTGGGCAGATCCACCTGCCGGTCACCTCGCACGCCCGGGTCCACCTCATCCGTAGCGAAATTGGAGGGTATGTCGTCGTGCGTATCGATGGTAGTGATACGCGCGTGAATCTCCCCGGCGGTCATCGCGAGCTCCTCTTCGGACGGTCCCTGTCCCTCCCGCTCCGCATCACCCCCCGAACAGGCCACCTGGCAAGTGGGCAGGGTGAATAAGAGCGCGGCAGCCAAAATTCTGCAACGCATGGCTCTCTCCTCAGTATGTTGCGGCTGAAAGGCTTGCTGGAGACGAGACGATTCGAGTGCCACCTCGACTGGCGCGCGAGCCCCGCCAGGCTATCCGGTCTCCTCGAGGAGATTCTTGAATCTCGGCTGGTCGCGCAATGGGTCCCACGTCGGATCCGCCATGAGCCACGGCACCGAGACGGGCGAATCGACGGAGAGTAGAACCTCGAGTTGATCCACGGCTGCATCGTAATCGCCGACCATCACGTAGATGTGAGCCAGGTTGTCTACCAGCGCAGCGCCCGCATAGGTATCCTCGCTCAGCGGTAACAGTTCGACGGCGTGGCGGCCTTCTCGCACCGCTTCGTCGGCCTCCCCCAGTCCCGCATAGGCCAGGCCAAGCTGAGCGTGGAGATACGGATCGGCCGGCCGTCTGACCGCCTTCGGTTCCAGGTAGGCACGCGCGGAGTCGAAGTAGGCTTCTGCTTGCCCCGTTGCGGCCCGGCTCAGTACCAGCGCCCGAGCCAGATAGTACGAGCCGGTATCGGGCCCGAAAGAACTGAGGCTGAGCCTGTCCAGCGTGCGTTGGTAATCGTCGTCGCGTACGCCGAAGAGCGTTCGGAAGCTGCCCCAGTAGAGATTTGAATGCGTCTCGGCGAGCCTCTGTCGAGCCAGCTGAAAGTCGGGATCTAGCTCGATTGCACTCTCGAACATGGCAAGCGCCTCTTGGAAGCCGGTGCGGGTGCTCGACTCGAGGTATTTCTCACCGAGAAGATAGTAGCTGTAAGCTTCCACGTTGGACGTCGGGCCCGCCTTCAAGGCGACTCGTTCCCGCTCTCCCAGCGTGACGCCAAGGGCATCAACCACCCGCTCCGCTATCTCCGACTGGACCTCGAAGACGCTCGCGATCGGTTCTTCGTAGATGTGCGCCCAGACGTGTGTATCATCCTCGACCCTGATGAGCTGCGGAGTGACTCGCACGCGGCTCGGACCTTCCTCGACTTTCTCCCAACGCACCGTGCCTTCTAGCACATAGTCGACTCCCAGCTCGTGACCGATCTCTCTAACCGTCTTGTCCGCGCCCCGGTACCTCACGGAGGTAGTTCGCGCGATCACCCCAAGTCCCCGAAGGCCGGCCAAGCGCGCGGTAATCTCCTCCGTGATCCCATCGGCGAAGTACTCGTCCCCCGGTGAACCCAGATTGACGAACGGTAGGACAGCCAGCAGCTCACGGTCGTCGTCTGGAGCCCCGCTCGCGCGGTCGACGTTCCACCAGCCGGGTAGCTTCGGTATCAGGTACCAGCCAGCGGCCACTGTCACGACGAGCACCAGTCCAACCGCGATGAAAGCCGGCCCCCGGCCAGTCCGCCTGTGCAAGAATTTGTCCTCGGGCGCGGAAGATGTTCGTACCACACCCTGCGGTGTGATGTCAAAAGCCCACGCCAAGACCATCGCGATAGGGAATCCGAGCAGCGTTATGGCCACCACCAGCGTGATGGTCCAATCCGGTAACCTGAGCGCTGGAAACGCGATATCGGCGACCTGCAGAACGGCGAAGCTGGCCACAGCGTAGACTACGGCGACGCGGAATACCCGCCGACGCTGTAGCTCCGCCAGGAAAGCGCGGAGTCTGGAGCCGCTATCGCTCATGCCACCGCCCTTGGACAATCTCTCGCACGATTTCGGTTACGTGCTGCAAGATGACGCCGCCCCCGAAGGGGAGCAAGCGTGAAGGTTTTCTGCTATTAAGTTAGAGCGTTGAGGCCGGCCGACGGTTGGAAAGCGGCGATCGGTGTACGCCCCGTTCGCCGCTTTGGCCGACCGAACAATCAATCGTTGTGGGGCGTCAGTGGGCCTCTCCAAACACCTCAGAAAGGGGGCCCGACTCCGTACCGGCATCTTCTGCCGAGAGGCCGGCACAGACTGGAAGCTGCTGTCGCGATACATCCAGTTCGCACTTCACCCAGCGGCTCGATATCTCGGCCCTCCACCCTGCGCCGTCGTTGACCGTCATTACGATTGGCAGATCCGGTGGCTCGTAGCTGACGTTGTCCAACTCCTCGAGGCTCAGAGCGAATCTGTTGTAGATCGAGTTGTACCAGTTCTGTGCCACCTTGAGCTCTCTCAGACGCTCGCTGAGCGCCTTGCCGTCCTGAGAGATTCGCGCGGCTTCTACCTCGAAGCGTGTCTTGAAGGGGTCCTCAAAGAACAGGAAACGCCAATCGCCGTCATTGGACTCGAAGTAGGCGCTTTCCAGGCTGGCCGTTCTGTCCTTTCGGTCGACGACCCGGAACTCCACTTGCCGACCGCGATTCGTCTTCCGAACATCCTCGATGACGACCCGCGTGCTGTCCGTGCAACCGAAGGGCCAGCCGTCGCAGAAGCGGTCGCGAATCTGCATGGCCGCCTCATCTTTATCCAACCCGCCGCATCCCGCCGCAACCATGAGCGTTACGGCGCTCAAATATCGAAATCCCACGCAACGACGCATGTCTGACCTCGGGGAACCGTGTGGAGAATCACTTGTCGGGATAGCGGCGGAGGAGTGTATCGTCAATCTAGGCAGAATCAACGCTTAGAACAACACCAGCTCACCACCTTGGTCTCTTGTCCTTTTCCTGCGGCGGATGAAGCGTCACTTTCACCTCCGGGACCCTCCGTAGGGGCGGTTGCCCGGGCGCGGGAAGCGCTTCGCCCGTCGGCACCTCAAAGTCAATCATTACACGCCGTTTGATACCGGCGCGTATCTCATCCAATCCGGCATCGACCGCCCGGCGGAGCGCCGCGATGACAGAGTCCCGGTACCAGATGACGTCTGCCAGCCCGCCCTCTGCCGATGACAAACGCACCACCTGAATGGAACGACTGGAAGCACCCTCGATTTCCGTGATGTGTCGCGCCGTCCAATAGGCGGCAAGCTGCCCTGCGGCGCGATTCGGTTTCTTCTCCCGCCAAAGGAGTCTTTGCAGAAAGATGAGGAACGACTCCGCCGCGACTCTGGCCGAACCGATCGTCGCAAAACAGCGCCCCCCCTCGATCTGTGACACACGGCCCTCAGCATCGATCAGATGAAGAGAGGATCGTTCCTTGCTCGGGAGCGCGATGAGGACGGCCCCGGCGACTAGCTCGCCCGCTGTGGCTGCCGTTCCGGGAAGTCGTTGCAGCGCCCGTGTCATCTCGGCCGTCAGGCGAATCGGCTGGCCCAGAACGGTCTGCATCCCGCGACGGTGAGCCTCGCCTGACATTCGGTGCGGTCCATGCTCCGCCAAGTAACGCTCCAGGGCAGCCGTCACCTCGCGGTCCAGCTCCTCGGGCCCGGAGCTCCCGACGATCGCCTGTCCGGCGACGGCGCGGAGCCTGGTCTCGATCACGCCGTCGACCGCACCACCGGGCGTCGATGCCGGAGCGGGGCCGCTACAGGCGAGTATCACGCAATCGCTACAATGGACACCGACAATGATCGACACAGGCGTGCTCCTCTTGCAAACGCGGAACCGGCAAACGGCTGCACGCTAGAGATCAAAGCGTCTCAATTTCCACCTTACCGCTGGCGGAGCCTTCCTGAGGCGGAGATCCGTCTCGACGGGGCGAGGCAACTCAAGCTACGGGCTCGCATTCGCAGCGACAAGCCGTCCGAAAACTCCGGACCTGCAACGCCAAAGCTCGGACCGGCTTCCACGCGCCGGTCGGCGCGTCCGGACGCAGTCGGCCTAACCTTGCAGAGATCGCTATAATCAGCCAGATTCGTAACTTACTTCCCTCGCCTCCTGTTGATCCGATAGTCATGAGAGAACTAGAGAGCCTCCGAAAGCAACTGGCCCGCGAAGACGAATTGCTTTCTGCGACCGCGGGTAGGATCGACTCGGCCCGGCAGAAGATCGAGACGCTCGAGCGGCAGATCGATACAGCCAAGCGAGAGATCGAGGCGACCGAACGACTGATCGAGAAGCTCCACGGCAACAGCGAGACGATCAAAAAGCGCAGAGGTCTCCTACTCCAATACATCGAGCTGGCGAAGGCGGGTGACGATACCGTACCACCGGGTTCGAAGCACGATTCGAGCGACCCACCCGCACCCGAAACGGCGACGATCAGGCAAGAGCAGGAGGACACCGTTGCCATCACGAATCACTCGTCACCTAACGAGGACGTGACGGTGGGCGGCGACCTTCCCTTCTTGGAGGACGCGGAGCCTGACCTCGATGAACTCGAGGATCTCACGTTCGTGGAACCGCCGGAGGGCGAAGCGGACCTCGACGATGACTCGGAAACGGGCACCGCTTCTTTCGACGACATCGACGAGATCTCCTTCACGCACGAGATCCTTCCCCATACACAGACGTTCGCCCAAGAGCTTCTCTTGGTGCTGGCGTACCACAGAAAGGCGACAGCGCCGAAGAACGTCGTGCGGATCTTCCGCCGCCTGGACTACGCTCCGAAACAGCCGGCGACGGAAGAGAACGTCACAGCGCTGGTCGAGTTGAATCCCCACCAGTACCAGTACGCGGCGGGCGGGCGAATCGCACTGACCCGCGAGGGTCGCGACGAAGCGCTGCGCTTGCTGGCAGAGCTCACCTGAGCCGACGGCGATTCCAACCGGACCAAAAGCCCCTCAACACCCGCAACGGACAACAAATGTTTGAAGACCCTCTGGCGGGCCCGGTACCGCCGGCCCAGATTGCCACCATCAACCTGCGACAACGAACCCACCACGGGAGGAACGCCATGACCGACAGCGTCTACAAAGTGATCGAGCTCGTTGGAACCAGCACCGAAGGGTGGGAGGAAGCGGCAAGAAACGCGGTCGGCAAGGCGGGCGAAAGCCTGAAGAGCTTGCGAATCGCCGAGATCAAGAAGCTCGACATGACCGTCGACGAGGGCAATATCGTCCGCTACAGGGCGCGGGTGGCGCTCTCCTTCAAGATCAAGGACTGACCAACGCCCCGGCCCACCGCCAAGCTCCAGATCGAAACGGGCCGGGTGGAGCGGCCGTAACGCGACGGGGGCGACCGACAGCCGCCCCCGCACATAGCCACTTCATCGGAACGCCGTCAACTAGCGGACCGGCGGTACCGCTCCAACCACTGGAGCCCCAGATCATCTGTCCGCGTTACATAGACCGTATCCCGCCCGAATCCCACGATCCTGCGACCTGCCGGCAGCATGATGGCGCCCCGAAGGTTCGCGTCCGGTCCGAAGACGTCGAACCTCACCGGTTCCCCTGCAGCCACCTGGCGACGGACCCACATGTACCCTTCCGGGGTCACCCAAATGCCGTCATCCGCAAATGCCGGTTTCGTCTCCGGCCAGTCGAGGCTATCGATGTCCGGACCTCCGCCTCCACCTCCACGGCCCAACGTCACACGCCGATCCCCGTCGCTCACCGAGATGCCGATCCGCACGCCGTTGGCGGCGCTCTCCGCCCACTCCTCCTTGTCGGCACGCCTGATCCTGACCGGTTCGTAGTCGATCGGCCTGCCACGCACGACTCCGCCCTCCGGGCTGATCCACTCTACGTGGTAGTCTCCGGACCGAGCGACGGCGATTCGTCCGTCCCGAGCCACCGCCCAAGCGTCCTGCGGACTGAGCGGTATCGGCATGATCATGACATTCTGGTTTCCCGGTCCGCCCGAGGTCGATTGCTTCACTTCCGGCAACTTGACCTGGGTCAACGTGTCCATCGCGCCCGTCTGCCGGTCAAGCCGCACGACCGCCGCCGAGTCGGGGAAACCCCTCGCCATTCCGCCGCCGACGGGTTGAAAGTAGATCCTGCCGGCGGCGTCGACGCCGCGCGGCATCACGACCAACAGGCCGCCTCCCGGGCTTGGTGAGCCACGCGTCATCGGCATCGTCTTGCCAAATGAACCATCCGGACCCAACGCGGTGAGCCTCGCATTACCGAGGTCCACCAACAACGTCGAATCATCCGGCAGCGCGTAGACGGCATCCGGTTGGCGATACTCTGCCGGTCCCTGTCCGACTCCACCCAGCGTATCGGCTCTTCCCGCCCGCAGGTCCACAATCAACAGCACCTGTCCCAGCGGGTCCGCGACGACGACGCGTCCGTCGGCCAACTCTCGTACTCGCTGCACGAGCGCGAATGGCTCGCCGTAGGTGGCTTCGGGCTGCAACAGGCGCTGAACCGACTCCTGCGCCCCGAGATCGGCGGGAATGAACCCACCGAGGAACATCAAACACAGCACGAGCGGCAAAGTCCTCACTCGCATCATGCCTCCAGTCTGTACCGGTTCAATAGCCCCTCCCCTGTCAATGATGCCGCCAGGCGCCAATGGGTCGCACCCGCGCCTCCAACCACCCGAGTATCAACCGTCACCCGTCCGGGGCAGCCTGTCCGGGCCGAAAGGCCGCCAATCGAATTCCGACGACCCGTCAATCGCCAGCTCGGCAACGATAACGCCGGCCAGCGGTGACACCAGAATTCCGTCCCGGCCGTATCCGGTGGCGTAGAAGAGGCCCGCCAAATCGGGATCGGGACCCAGTACCGGCAACGAGTCTGCACTGATCGGCCGCAGCCCCGCCCACTGTTCGACCGGCCGGCTGCGGGCTAGCCCCGGATACAGCTGTGTGACCGACTGATGGATGAGGCGCGCCGCATCGTCCGTGATCGAGCGGTCGAATCCGACTTCCTCCATCGTGCTCCCGGCCAACACGCTGCCATCGTCCCGGGGCACTATGTAGCGCCCCGCATGGCTCGCCAATAGCCGACTGAGAGTCGTCGCTTCGGGCGAAAAACGCACTATTTGGCCCCGCACCGGTCGAACGGGGAGCGGTCGCGGCAAACCGCCGATGCCACCGCTCGAAGCTCCCGCCGCTATCACGACACGATCCGCCACCAGAGTGCGCCCATCGGTCATTCGCACCCCGACGGTGCCGTCGGCTGTAGTGAGCAACTCGGCGGCGCTGTTGCCCGAAATCAGTCGGATATCGGTTCGCGCGCAGATTTCGCGCATCACGTCGCCAAGCCGTTGGCTGTCGAGCCAGCCTTCAGAGGGCAACCACAGGTACGAAGGCACGGTCGGTGAGACGCCGGCCTCGATCTGCTCCGCCGCGCCGGGATCGATGATCTCCGCTTCGAGACCGATCTCCCGCTGCCACTCAGCGGACTCGACCGCGTTGTCGTGCTCCTCTTCAGTGAGGTTCGCTACGAGCATTCCATTCCAGTGCACGTGGAGACCGCCACCCGACAGATCCTGCACGCGCTCGACGAACTCCGGGTAGCGCCTCCGACTCTCCAAACCGAGATGGAATTTGGCACCAGGCTCTCCAGCCTCGTATTGCGCCACCAGCATCCCCGCCGACGCCCCGGTCGCGCCACTCCCCGGGCGGCTGCCTTCGACGATCGTGACGGCCGCGCCGCGCTCCCAGAGGGCGAGGGCGACCGAAAAGCCCGCTATGCCGGCTCCAACGACAACGCTCTCCAACATTTACAACACGCCTCTTTTCGTGGTCGTAGGTCGCCCAGCGGGGCTGGGCTCTCCGTGTCGCTCGCTACGTCCAGAATTTCATCTACCCCAAGCGCCTGGCCAGAAAGCCCGATCCCCGCCAAGAGGCACGAACTTTCCGATTGTGAGGTTCCCCAGTTGTGACCTAGCCGTTCTGCGAATCGTCATATTAACGGTCTCGGACCGGTTCCCCCCGTCGTATGACCGACCGCAAGACGCGGAAAGGGTACGGCAGGTTTCATAAATGACAGGCCCCAGACAATCTCAGCAGGGTAAGACCCGCCGCTCGGGACACGAACAAGCTCAGGAGCCGCGACGGCGCGCGACCGGCTCGACCGATACGCAAGTCGTCGACGAGTACGGGCTGGCGATCGGTCGACCTGGCGAGTGGCTTCCCAACTTCGACGACGCCTTCGACCTCGATTTCCCCGAGTAGTAATCACGCTCCTCGCTCCACGCCGCGACCACTCGGGAGCATAGCTCCGGGGCGCGGCTCTGTCTCAGAACTACCGAACCTACATTCTCGAAGTCTCTCCGGGCGGCCTATCACGGTCTCCGGACAGCGATCCGCACGTACCTGCACGAGTCGCGACCGATGCACCGGGACCCTGCTCTGTCTCGCATCGCCGCGAGGATGGCCCCATCTTGCTCGGGTATCGAAACAGGAGACTCTGGCCCGACCCTGACCAGAGTAGGGTTTACTCACCGAACAGACCAGTCTATGGCTGATCGAGCAACGGAACCGTCGGCGCCGCGCGTGGCGCTGTTTGTGACGTGCATGGTCGACACATTGTACCCGGAGGTCGGTCTCGCAGCCGCCGCTCTTCTCGAGCGACACGGCGTCGAAGTGATCTACCCGGAGCAGCAAACGTGTTGCGGCCAGCCGGCTTTCAACGCCGGCTACCGTGGACAGGCTCGATCGGTGGCCCGCCACTTCCTCGATGTCTTCCACCCACTGATCGCGGGACGTCAGTTGGATGCCATCGTCGCTCCCAGTGGCAGTTGCGTGGCTATGGTCAGACATCAGTATCGAGTGCTGTTCGAGGATGCAGAGCAAGCTCACGAACGCCGCCGCGTTGAGCTCGTGAGTGACGCCACCTATGAATTGACGGAGTATTTGGTCGACGTGCTGGGCGTGAGGGAAGGCGGCACTCGTTTTCCCGCCACCATCGCCTACCATCCATGCTGTCACCTGCTACGCGAGCTGAAGGTCGACGCACAACCTCGCCGACTGTTGGCTGGAGTGGAGGGCACAGAGATCGTCGAGCTTGCCGGTGCGGAAGAATGTTGCGGCTTCGGGGGATTGTTCGCGCTGAAGAACGCCGCTATCAGCACCGCGATGGTGCGACGCAAGGCTGGCAACATCGCGGCGGCGCGAGCCGACTACATCGTCGTCAACGATGTGAGTTGCATGGCGCACATCAACGGGATCCTCAGCCGCCGGGGCTCGCACGCTCGAGCCATACACATTGCTCGCGTCCTGCAGCCGGGCGGTGACGCACCGCGCGAAGGGGACTCGCATGATCGTTGATGTGCGGTCTCCGTACGAGCGCCGCGTGCGGCAGGCGCTGAGCGATGACGGACTGCGCACGGCCTTGGATCGAGCCACCGGGCATCTCTCCAAGAATCGCGCGGCGGCGATGGCCGCGATCGATGCTACGCGCCTGCGCACCGAAGCGCGGGCGATTCGCGAACACGCGATCCGCAACATCGCGGAACTCCTGGAGGAACTCGAGCGCAACCTGCAATCGAACGGTTGTCGGGTTCACTGGGCCCGAGACGGGACCGAGGCGAATCGCATTGTACTGGAGCTGGCCGGACAACACGGCGTGCACCGTGTGGTCAAGTCGAAATCCATGGTGACGGAGGAGATCGGCCTCAACCGTGCGATGGAATCCGCCGGCATCGAGGTCACTGAAACCGACCTCGGGGAGTACATCATTCAGTTGGCCGGCGAGCCGCCGAGCCACATCATCGCGCCGGTGATTCACAAGCGCAGCGAGGAAATCAGCGAGCTCTTTCGACAAAGATTG
Source organism: Gemmatimonadales bacterium (assembly GCA_050118275.1). Classification (GTDB taxonomy): domain Bacteria; phylum Gemmatimonadota; class Gemmatimonadetes; order Palauibacterales; family KS3-K002; genus JASFMO01. Next base: position 79 of record JASFLD010000002.1, on the reverse strand, counting down.
GGCGTCCCAGCGGCAGATGATCCGACCGAGCTTTGCAACATCGCTCGACGGTCTCTACGCCCTGCCTTCCTTTCCGCCG
>JASFLD010000001.1:0-39263 GCA_050118275.1 Gemmatimonadales bacterium | reverse complement strand
GCCCTGAAGAAGTACTCGGACGAGGCGCGCCTATCCAAGCATCTCGTGACGATCCGCAAAGACGTGCCGATCGACTTGAAGCTGGATGAACTGACCGTCGGCGAGGCGAATTGGGAGCGGCTTCGCGACCTGTTCGTCGAACTCGAGTTTCACACGCTGGTACGAGAGATAGCGCCTGAAGAGCCCGCGCCGGCCCGCGTCGAAGCGCGGCGCGAGTTCGAGGTGCTGACGGATGTCGAGCGAGTCGGTGAGATCGTCTCGGAAGCCCGTCGTCGCTCATGTATCGCGCTCGCTGTCTGGTCCGACCGTCCGTCCGATCCGGACCACCCCGTCGGACTGGCGATCGCCCTGGAGCCGGGCCGGTCCTACTACTTGCCGCTGGCACACTCCGCCGACGGCCAACCAGGAGAACTGGCATTAGCCGACCGAAGCGCGGCCGCCCTCGAGAATCTACCCCCCCTGGATTCGAGCGAGATGCGGCCGCTCGCTCAGCTCTTGGCCGACGAGCGGGGCGTGCTGGTCGGACACGACCTGAAGCGCTGCCTGTCGGTGTTGGAGTCCGCTGGCGTGGAGGTCAATGGCGCCATGCGGGATGTGATGATCGCCTCTTACTGCCTGGACCCCGGGCGCCGTCAGCACGACCTGCCGACCCTGGCGTTGGAGGAACTCGGGCGGAAGATCACCGCCTACGAAGACCTCTGCGGCAAAGGAAAGTCCGAGATTCCGTTCTCGCGCGTCGATCCCCGGAAGGCGGGCTCGTTCGCGGCCGAGCGCGTCGATTGCGCTTTGCAGATCGACGCGCGGCTGACGCGTCAGCTGGATGACTACGGCCTGCGACGGCTGTTCGAGGAACTGGAGATGCCCCTGATGCCCGTCTTGCTCGAAATGGAGCGAACGGGCGTGGCCATCGATATCGAGTTCTTCGATGCCATGAGCCGGCGGCTAAATGTCGAGATGAAGCTAGTCGAGGAAGAGATCTACAAGTTGGCGGGTCGGGAGTTGAACATCAACTCGCCCATGCAGCTTCGCGAGGTGCTCTTCAACCAGATGGGATTGCCGGTCAAGAAGCGAACGAAGACCGGCCCATCCACCGACGCCGAGGTCCTCGAGCAGCTCGCCATCGAGGGTCATCAGCTTCCGCGGCTCATCCTCGAGTACCGCGAGATGGCGAAGCTGAAGTCGACTTACATAGATGCCTTGCCCGCGCTGGCCGATCCGGCGACTCACCGGCTCCATACCTCGTTCAACCAGACCGTCACATCGACGGGACGGCTGTCGAGCTCGGATCCGAACCTGCAAAACATTCCGATCCGCACGCCCCTGGGCGCCGAAATCAGGAAGGGATTCGTGCCGGCAGACGGGATGCTTTTGCTCGGCGCCGACTACTCACAGATCGAGCTGCGAATTCTGGCGCACCTATCGGATGACCCGGCTTTTGTCGAGGCATTCCAAGCCGGACGCGACATCCACCGGGACACGGCAGCGCTGATCTTCGGCGTGCCCGTCGACAGGGTGACCCCCGCGATGCGGGGGCAGGCCAAGACCGTCAATTTTGCGACGATCTACGGCCAGGGGCCTGCGGCGCTGGCACGCCAACTCGGCATCGGCGTAGGTCAGGCTCGCAAATTCATCGACAACTACTTCGAGCGCTTTCCCGCGATCCGCGCCTACCTCGACGCTCAGGTCGAGCGCGCCCGCGAAGAGGGCTACGTCGAGACGCTTTTCGGCCGCCGGCGCTACATTCCCGAGTTGAACTCGAAGAACCCGAACATCCGTGGCTTCGGCGAACGCGTCGCCACTAACTCGCCGATCCAGGGGACGGCGGCGGACCTGATCAAGCTGGCGATGATCAACATCCACCGTGAGCTCGAGAGCGGCGAGCGGCGGGCTCGAATGATCCTGCAGGTCCACGACGAGCTGCTCTTCGAGGTACCCGTCGAACAGCGGGAGAGCTTCGAATCGCTGGTCCGAGCGGAGATGGAAGGAGCGCTCGAGCTCAAGGTTCCCATCGGCGTCGACATCGGCGCCGGTCGCAACTGGTACGAGACCAAGGCCGGTTGAGCGAACCGCTCAGAGCCACTCCCAGAATTCGCCTCTGACCCGAACCACGACCTCCCACCGACCTCCCTGGACCAGCCCTCGCGCGACCTCCACCCACAGAATATCGAACAGGAGCCCGACGCCCGCGCCGGCACCGACCAACGGGCCGCGAGTTTCCCCCGCCAGATCTCCAGCGCGATTCCAGACAGCCACGGCGTCTCGCGCGCTGTTACCTTCGATTCCGGCCCACCCCGCATCGGCGAACAGATCGACGGACACCAACGGGTACCAGAGCGGCCGGCTGAGCTCGACACCGACGGTGGCGTGGACGTTCCCGACGTAGTCGTGAAAGCGGTATCCCGGCACGGTCCCGCGGCCGCCCAGCGGGAGTAACCGCTGGGCCGCGATCCGCCCGCCCGTTACGACGCCCGCAGCTGCCGACAGGCGCAGTCCGGTGCCGACAGCCAGGCGCGGCCAGACGAGTTCGCCGCGCAACGCCAGACGCACATACTCGAAGTCGCCGGCCAGCGACTGCGTAGCGGCTTCCACGCGACCCTCCCAATTCGCGCCGCCCACCGTCTCGGCAGCGCCCGGCGGCGGTCGCGTCATCCGCAGCGAGAACCAGAGGACGTCGCCGGTGTCCAGAGCGCGTACATCTCGGTAGTCGTGTTCGACGTTCGCGTCAGCCTCCAGGTTCGCTGACCGCCACTCCTCCCACGCCGCCGACACCTGGACCCGCGAGCCGCCCCAGGGTCGTCCAACACTGACGACGCCACCCGTCGTCCAGTACGGGTCTCGGTAGTCCTCACCCGCAACCAGCGCCGCCAGTGTAGCGATCGCACCCGAGCTGGCGGCCCAGGGCGACACATCGGTGACGCGATCCAGATATGCCGACAGCTCGAGATCGTAGGCGCCGAACAGCGGCGTCCGGATTCGCCCGAACAGTTGCCATTTTTCCGCACCGATGGCGTAGCCACCCAGCCAGAGGCTGCTGCTGCCGCTCGCGAAATCGCGGCCCACGGCCGGTCCGACGTAGAAGCCCTCGGCGCGGCGGAAGCGGAAAATCGACGAGACCCCCGGTACGGCCGGCCGCAGCCCCGTGGACGGCTGCAGATAATACTGGGCGACGATCCGCTTCGCCTCAGCACGGATCTCTTCCAGCGACGGTGGCGCGGCGGCCTCGGCCGGGTCGAGCGCATCGTACAGTCCAGCTTCGAACTCGTACGTCTGCAGGGCAGCCGCCGGCAAAGCCGAGACGCGGGGTCCCCGGAAGAAACCCTCGGGCGTGCCGACGTTGAATCGGTAGTCGCTTATCCGGAACTCGGCGCGAATGATTCCGCCGGCGGGAAACTGCACGAAGTCGATACCGCGTCGGAGTTCGATGCCCTGTCGGTACGGCAGCCAGTACTTGCCGTCCCACAACGCGTTCTCGAGCCGCATGTTGAAATAATCCAGGGTCTCGTCCAAATACGAAGAGGCCGTGAAGGTGAGCTCCATGCGTACGATGTCGGCCGTGCTGCGGTCCAGGTAGACAGCGCCGACGACGCCGGCGCTGTGGGGGTCTTTTGGGCGCACCTCGACCTTGTAGACACGGACCTCTCGATCCGGTAGCTCGAGAGTCAGCGAATCGGCGAGTCGATAGTCGTAGTAGTCGAGAGCGTTCGCCGCGGCGGGATGGAGCACATCCCTCACCTCCGAGCCCTCGCCCAGCCGGATCCGGTCGCCCAGGTTGTCCAGCACGACGGTGAGATGATCGAGGTGGTAGCGGATGCTGGTGGGCAGCGCTTTCTCCTCGCGGCGCCCGACGATCACTTGGCGGGTGCGATCCGGCGCCCGCCAATATAGCCGCAAGGCCAATTGATCGGCCTTGACGAGATGGCGTTCGGTGTTGGCACCGACGTCGTAGAGAAAGTAGATGTGGCCGGTCGCCACCGCCTGGTAGTCCAGCAGACGCTCGTCTTGCAACCAGCCGGCGCGGCGCTCGATCGACCGGGTAACCAACTCGCGCACGCGGGGGGCATTCCAAGCCTTTTCCGGGACCTGCGCCGCCTGGACCGTGGCGGAGTGGGCGTAGGGGCCCGACTGGCCGCGCGGTCCTGTTCCCGCGGAGGCGTCCGCGACGAACGTCAATGCGGACGCCGTTACGATCGTCGCGATGACCGCTGGGCCGCTCACTGGGCTGCGGCGACGGCCTGGTCGTTCAGAGTCCAATCGTAGCTCAGAAAATGGACTTCGTAGTCGGCGGAGCGAAGAAACTCGACGGTCCGCTCGCGAAGATAGCGAGACACGAACGCCAATACCCCACGAATCTTGCCATTGGCCGCCTGGATCGAATCGTCCGCATAGCCGCTGAAATCATCGCCGAACCAATCGAAGATCTTCGAAAGATAGACCTCACCGCGCTCGAGCTCGAAGCGGTTGAGGCGCGGGTCGTTGAGGAACAGACGCCCTTGCTCGTCGAGTTGTTCATCCAGCCGGCTTCCGCTGTATGCCTCTTCGCGCAGCGGCGGACAACTCACGGCGGCGCAGACCAGCGCGAAATGAATTCGCGGCTCGTCGTATTCGGCGCGTAGCGTACCGTGCTCGATTTCGTCGAGCGTCATGTCCCGCCCCGCGACCTTGTGCGTGATCCCGTCGAAGGCGCCATCGATATGACGGATCGAATTGTCGGGGAACGCGAAACGCTTCGGTGAAATCAGTTTCTTGAAGAAGCTGCTGCCCTCGATGGGATAGTGATCGATCACCGTCTCCAGCACGTAGGCGTTGTAGGCATTGATCAGGAATGCCACTTGTTCCTTCCGGGGCCAGCTGTCGAACTCCGCCGGCGCCACCGTCGCCACCTCATCGAGGTACAGGTCGAGTCCCTCGCGATCGATCGCGAGCGCCGCATAATCGACCCGTCCGTCTTGAACGAACCGCGCCAAAACGGTATCGAGCTGCGTGTGATCGAAACTCTGTCCGACCAGCGGCGCCGCTGCCGGGCTCAACCCGACGAGCGAGCAGGCGAGTAAGCCCCAGCAAAGCTTCATGCCCGAAACTCCTCGTCGTTCTCCAGATTCACCACCTCTCGTATCGCGCCCTCCGCACTCACAACCCTACCACACCTGGCAAGTTACCGCTCGCGAACGCACGTCACCACACACCGCTTGCACCCCCCAACTGGCACCACCCAGTCATCGCCGGCTGGCCTCGCCTCGCGTTTACGCGCTCGAGCCCCGGACTGCAACCGGGCGATCCGCGACCTAACCGATTCGCCTACCGCAGATGGTATCCGCCGTACCGGACCGCCAGGTCGCGGCTCCGGTCCAGTTGAGCATCCGTCGGGCCGCTTTCCAGCCCAAACAACCGATCGATCTGCAGCGTGAACACGATGTCGCGGGCGCTTACTCCCGCCTCGATGGGAAACGCCGTTTGCAACCGATAGGTGGTTCGGCTTCCCGTGGGCGAAGCCAAGCGTACTCCCAATCCGACGGAGGCCCGCAGCCCCGAATTCACGCCGAAAGCCGCGTCGTTGGCCCACATCCTGCCGACGTCCAGAAAGACCGTACTGCCCAGATCTAGCAACCGTCCGACGGTTGTCAGTCGATATCGGTTCTCGGCTCGGACAGCCAGCCGGGCCCCTCCTGGATAACGGTCCGGCGCGTACCCGGCGAGCCCCCAGGGCCCGCCCAACGTGAGCTGAAACGGTACCGTCGTCTCCCAACCCGACCTGAAGCGCGCCGTGACCTCGGCCACGCTCCGCGAGTTGATGATCCAGAGGTTCGTCCATTCGACGGCGGCGAACACATCGCGCCATCGATCCGTATCGAAGTCCCTCAGAGCTTCCCCGTCGATCCGCAGCAGCGAGAACCAGTCTCCCACGACCCGTGCTCCGCCGTAGAGATCGACTCCCAGTAGTACGTGAGAGTCGTCCGCGCCCAGCGCCTTCTCCGCCAGGCCCACGACGATGTTCGACGTGCCACCGATCGCGAGGTCCTCGAGGCCACGCAAGGTGCTCACGCCCGATCGCTGTACATACCTGAGGCCACGATAGCCCAGCAGCAGATTCGTGCGCAGAGTCTTACGCGGGCTCAGCTGCGTCGACAGTTGAGCGTCCTCGGAGCCGCGCAGTAGTCCAAGCTGGGCCGCCGCCAGCGAGTCGCGATAGAAGCCCTGCCCGTACCGGAGATCCTCGTAGGACACGGTCAGACCCAAGGTCGCCTGTTTGACGGAGATTCCGCGGCGTCCCGTCGCTCTTCTGAAAGCACCACCGAACTCGAACAGCTTGTGAGTCAGCGGCTGAAGGTATTCGGGAGTGTCACCCTCATCCGAGTCGGTGGCGACATAGCGAAACCGGCGCTCGCTGTAGAAGGTCTGCTGGAACGCCGATCGCCGACCGACCAGACCGAGGAAGGGATACGCCAGCGAGAAGTCGACGGTCCAACCCGGCTCGGTGCGGATACCGCTGAGGACGAGATTCGTGCGGGTTCCCAACAACTGGGGATCGAAGTAGCTGAGTCCCAAGTCGTCTGGTCCGGACCGGTCAAAGTAAAGGATCTCGATCGTGCTGCCCCGGCCGGCGATGTTCCGTTCCGTAATCCCGATGCCGCTGATGGCGAAGCCGCCGCCCAGATTGAATCGAGGCTCTAAGCGCAAGCTCCAGTCGTCGTGGGTCTCGACTACGACGTCCACATCCCCGTCGGGGCGCCTGTGCGCTCTGACTCTCGCCGATTCGATGAAGCGGAAATTACGGAGAAAACGCTCGCTCTCGCTTAGGAGCAGCGGATCGAAGCAGTCCCCCGTTTGGAACAACAACTCGCGGCGGACCACATCCTCCCGTGTCTCGACATGGAGCCAGTTGGCGGCGGTGTACAGCTTCGAGAGCGTGCCGTTGCTGCTCGAATCGAAGACCGGGCGACGCACGATGTCGATGCTCGCGATTTGCCCCGCCTCACAACGCTCCACCTCCTGCGCCGCGAGGGGCAGCGGGACGACCAAGAGCATGAGCGAAACGAGACTCGGAACGCGATCGATCACACTAAGAAGTATCACCCAGCGAAGTGCCGGCAGCGCCGCGAGCGGGCGTCACCGAGCGGATCGGCTAGTGACAGATTTGTCACTTTCGTTGCTGCAACCCGCGCTTTCAACTAGTCGTTGACACCGAAGAGATCCTCCTGCTCGGAGGCGGCCTCCTCCTGGGCCATCAGTCGGCGGAAGCGATCTTCCCAACGGCGCACATCGATGCCCCCCTCGCTCATCAGCACGCGTCGCAAGACGGGCGAGAGGGTGGACAAATCCTCGAGGAAATCGGTCACAGCCGTACGCATCTCCTCTACCTTGAACTCCTCGGCGCTGGCGGCCGCCATCTCGCGCCGGATGGCCTCCTCGGAGCGCGAGGCGACGATCGGCTGCGTCAGTGTGGCCACGTGCACATGCGTGCGACGGCCAGGACCTCGATCATCCTCGATGGGCACGAGCCCAACGATCTGGTCGGACCGCCAGTACTTGCCATACCCGAGATAGACGAGCCGGTTCGGCCTGATTTCCACAGAACGCCTCCTGAGCGCGCGGGTTGGAGCAGATTAATCTTTCGTCGTGGCATAGCCGAGGGCAAGCGGTGCGAGGAAGCGGCGAGGCCCCGAACCCGGGCGTGGAGACGTCGGCGCGGAGCAGGGACGGGTCAAACGGATGCGGATTCGGCGGAGAGCGGGCCGGGGCACGCGGGTTGACATATTCATATATCTATATATTATGGAGCCAACTTTGCAGGGGGTTGGCACAATTGATTCAGCACGACCAGCATCTCGACCCGCAAGCGGTCCAGCAGGCCGCCGCCATGCTCAAGTGTATCGGCCACCCGGTCCGCTTGAAGATCATCGAGCTGCTCGACCGCGAAGGCGAGCAAACCGTGACGGCGATCTACGAGGCCCTGGGTATCGAGCAGGCGGTCGCTTCGCAGCATCTCAACTTGATGCGGGACAAGAGGATCCTCGCCAGCCGGCGGGAAGGTGTGAACGTCTACTATCGGATAGATGACGCCAGGGTCACCCGGGTGATCGACTGCATTCACGATTACTGCCGGATGTGAGTATCGTCGCACGCCACACATAGAATAATAGGAATATGTATAGGTTAACCGCTCGCACTTTGATCGCCCTCGCCTTCGCCACCCTGGCGTCCACCGCACGCGCTCAGGAACCCGACGTCCAGCTTCGACAGCTCTCGCTCGACGAGGCCGTCGCCCTGGCGCTGGATGGCAATGCCGACCTGGCCGTGGCCGAGGCGCGTCGTGACCTCGCCAGCCGCCAGGGCCGCAAGGCGGCCAGCCCGCTGTGGCCCCAGCTGGCTCTCGAGAGCGGCTACGTCCGCTCGGCGGATCCGGTGGCCGTCTTCGGCACCAAGCTGCGCCAGGGACGCTTCGGTCCGGAAGATCTGGACTTCGCAGTCCTCAACAATCCCGAGGCGATCGACGACTGGTCCACCGCACTCGGTCTGCGCTGGAGCATCCTCGATCCGAAGATCTGGGCCGGACGCGCCGCGGCCCGTCACCAGGAGGAGGCGGCCGACTGGTCCGCGACTCGCACGCGCGAAGCTACCATCCTGGTCACTCGCCTGCTCTACTACCGGGCACAGACGGCGGCCTCCAAGCTCGGCGCCGCCGAAACGGCCCTCGAGGCCACCAGCGCGACCGTTCAGTCCTTTCGCCTGCGCCGCGAGCGTGGCCTGCTGACCGACGCGGACCTTTTGCAGGCGGAGGCCGAGTTGGCCGCGGCGCGGGCCCAGATGCTGGAGGCCGGGCGGGCCCGCCTCGACGCCATTCAGGACCTCGGGCGACACCTGGGCTGGGGCGCCGAGACGCTGCCGATCCCTTCGGACTCGCTGGCGACGCCCGAGCCGTTGACCGAAGTCGACCACGATCCTGCCACTCGGGCCGACTTGCTGGCCCTGGCCGCCACCGTCGACGCGGCCGCCTCGGTCTCGACGCAGGCCACGCTGTCGTGGATCCCGGCCGTTGACGCGTTCGCCCGCTACTCGACGCACGGCGCCGACGCGTTCTCGGTCGACGAAGATGACTGGACCGTTGGGGTCATGCTGCGCTGGCCGTTGTTCACCGGCTTCGCGCGCTCGGCGGACATACAGAGCGCGAAGCTACAGAAACGGATAGCAAACATCGAGTACGAGCAGGCTTTGCGGGACGCGGCAGCAGAGATCGATCAGGCGAAGCGGGCCGTCGCCAGCGCGCTGCGACAGGTCGAGGCGACGCAAGCCGCCTCCGACGCCGCCGAAGCGGGTCGCGACCTGATGCGGCGCCGGTTCGAGGAGGGACTGGCGACCGCCAGCGACCTCTTGCAAGCCGAGGCCCGAACCACGTCGATGCGCCATAGGGCGATCGACGCTTTGGCCGCCTACTACATGGCGGTGGCGCGACTCGAGTTCGTACGAGCCCAATCCAATCAAGAGAGCTAGACATGAAGCAGGTCAAGGGAGCCATCGGGGTGTTGCTGGCCATCGCGTTTGCCGCCTGCGGCGGCGAGCCGGGAGAACTACCGTCCAGCGGCCAGCCGGTCGAAGTCGACGTCTCCAGAGCCGTCTCCTCCTACGCGCTGAAGGCGGTTCCGGCTACCGTGGTGGCCATGGAGGAAGCGGAACTGGCCACACGCATCAGCGGCACGATTCGCCGTATGTCGGTCCGGATCGGCGCTCGTGTCGCGGCCGGCCAGGCGCTAGCCAACCTGGATACCAACGAGATCGAAGCGCGCATCGCTGGCGCCGAAGCGTCAGCCGAGCTGGCACGTCAGTGGCACGAGCGAATCGCCTCGCTGGCGGCCGACGGGGCGGCCACGGCGCAGGAGCTGGACGACGCCGATGCGCGACTGGAGATGGCGCAGGCGGCCCTGCGGGATGCGCGCTCGCAGCTCGACTACGTGGTTCTGCGAGCTCCGTTTGCCGGAGTCATAACGGGGCGCATGGCGGATCCCGGCGACCTGGCTCTGCCAGGTGTTCCAATTCTGACGATGATCGGCACGGGCGGGGTGAAGGTGGAGGCCGATCTGCCGGCCGAATTGGTGGGGCGTCTCGCGGTCGGAACCGAGGCCGCCGTGTTCTGGCCGGAGAGCGGCGAACGGTTTCCCGCCACGGTGGAGCGACTTGTCCCGGCCGTCGAGCGGCGCAGCCGTCGTTTCCGCGTCGAAGCGCAATTCCGGGCCGTGCCGGCCGGGATGCCCGAGATTCCACCGGGAACCTTCGTGCGGCTGGAGCTGGGCGAGCCCAGCGCCACGACCCGCTGGATTCCGGCGGACGTCGTCGTGAGCCGCGGCCAACTCAAGGGGGTGTTCGTAGTCGAAGACGATCAGCTGAGGTTGCGCTGGATCCGCCTGGGCCAACACGTCGATGGCACGATCGAGCTGCTCGCCGGACCTTCCCTTGAGGCGCTGCTGGTGCGCGAGCCGACGGTCGAGCTCACGGACGGACAACCGGTCAGTCGCGTACGCGAGATCGACTGGACGCCGCCGATCCGCGTCGAGCAACGAGCGAATGCGGAGGGCGTCCGATGAGGACCGAGTTTGCAGGAAAACTGGCTGACGCATTCCTCACCTCCAAGCTGACGCCGCTCTTGATGGCGGCAGCCCTGGCGCTGGGTTTTTTCACGGTGATGACGCTCCCCAGCGAGGAAGAGCCTCAAATCATCGTGCCACTGGCCGACATTTACATGCCGTTGCCCGGAGCCACGCCGGAGGAAGTCGAGAATCGGCTGCTGATCCCGATGGAGAACGTCCTGTCCGGCATCGAAGGCGTGGAATACGTGTACAGCCACGCGCAGATGGGGTTCGGCCTGGTGACCGTTCGTTACGAGGTGGGCCGCGACATGGAGGAGAGTCTGGTTCGGCTCTTCACCACGATGATGAAGTACGCGGATCGCATGCCTCCCGGCTTCACCATGCCTCTGGTCAAGACCGTAACCATAGATGACGTGCCCTTCTTCAACGTCACGCTTTCCGGCGGGGGCTACGATCACGCCGCCCTCCGCGCCATGGGAGACGAGCTGCGCATCGCACTCGAGGCGGTCCCCGAGGTGCGGGATGTGGACGTAATCGGCGGTTATCCGCGTGAGATACGCGTCGAGCTCTCGCCTGATCGGATGGCCGCCTACGGTGTCGATCCCGCCATGATCGCCGAGCGCCTGCGCACGGCCAACGTGAACATCCAGGCGGGCCAATTCACGCGCGGCAACGAGGTCGTACGCGTCGTCGCCGGTCCCTTCCTGAAATCGGCCCGCGACGTGGGTGCCGTGGTGCTCGACGTGCGGCAGGGCACCCTGGTGCAAGTGTCCGATGTCGCGGAGGTGATCGACGGGCCCGAAGAAGTCTCTACCTACACGTTCACCGGGGTACCCGGCACCGAGCTCGCTCCCATGGTGACGGTGGCCGTGTCGAAGCGGCCGGGCGCCGACGCGACCGAGTTGGGGCGGTCCCTGGAGGCGAAGATCGATGCGCTGCACGGCCGCTTGCTTCCGGATGACGTGCAGGCCGCGATCACCCGCAACTACGGAGAGACGGCCCGGGAGAAAGTCACGACGCTGAAAGAGCACCTGCTCCTGGCGATCATTGCGGTGGGCCTCGTGGTCGCGCTGGCCATGGGCTGGCGCAGCGCGGTGATCGTAATGATCTCGGTGCCCATCACGTTCGCGCTGACGCTGTTCGTCTACCAGTTCTTCGGTTACACGTTGAACCGCGTAACGCTGTTCGCCTTGATCTTCGTGACCGGCATCGTAATCGACGACTCGATCATCGTCGCCGAGAACATGGAGCGGCACTTCGCCATGCGCGACCGTCCACTACGCGCTGCGGCCCGCTCCGCCGTCGACGAGGTAGGCAATCCAACCATCCTCGCCACGTTGACGGTCATCGCTGCGGTACTGCCGATGCTGTTCGTCTCGGGGCTGATGGGGCCGTACATGAGCCCGATGCCGATCGGCGCGACGGTGGCGATGCTGTTCTCGCTCGGCGTGGCGTTGATCTGTACGCCGTGGCTCGCCTTCCGCTTGTTACGCGGCGGCCACGCCGGCCGAGAAGGGCCGGCCTACGTGCTGGAGAAGACGCGGATCTACCGCTTGTACAAGAAGATCATGGACCCGCTGCTCAGACGGCCGAGCTGGATGTGGGCCATGCTGGGCGTGGTATCGCTGATGCTGTTGGGCGCCACATCGATGTTCCTGACCCGCGCCGTCTCGGTGAAGATGTTGCCGTTCGATGACAAGAACGAGATGCAGATCATCATAGACATGCCCGAGCGGACACCGCTCGAGGTCACCGCGGCCCTGGCCGACGACATCGGACGATCGCTCGCTCAAGTGGACGAGATCTCCGACATCCAGATCTATGCCGGCACGGCGGCTCCCTTCAACTTCAACGGGATGATCCGCCACTATTACCTGCGTCGCGGTTCCAACGTCGCCGACATTCAGGTGAACCTCGTCGACAAGTCGGAGCGGAGCGACCAGAGCCACGACATCGCACGCAAGGTCCGACCGATCGTCGACCGTGTGGCTATCGGGTCGGGCACCGGCGCCCGGGTGAAGGTCGTCGAAGTCCCGCCCGGGCCGCCGGTCCTATCTACGCTCGTCGCCGAGGTCTACGGGCCGGACGTCGAATCACAGACCCGGGTCGCCTCTCAGGTCCGCCACTTCTTCGAAGAACATCCCAGCGTCGTCGATGTCGATTGGTCGCTCACCGACCCGCAGCCCGAGGTGCGGCTGCTGATCGACGAAGAAAAGGCGGCGCTGAGCGGCGTGCCCAAGGCTGCCGTCGCCCAATCGCTCCAGATGGCTCTGGGCGGGGCCGTCGTGACTTATCTCTCCCAACCGGACGCCCGCACCCCAGTCCCGGTGCGACTCCGCCTCGAGGAGGCCGAGCGTTCCGGCGTCGATCGATTGGGCGGTACCCACGTCGCGTCGATGCAGGGCACCCTAGTCCCGCTTAGCCAACTCGTTCGGCCCGACCTCGGCACGGCAGCTCAGGTCATCGACCGCAAGAACGGCGAGCGCGTCGTCTACGTCACCGCTGAAGTCGCCGGTGACGCGGAGAGCCCGGTCTACGCCATCCTCGACCTCAAGCGACAGATCGCCGACATCGAGCTCGCCTCGGGCGCCTATCTCGGCCAGCTCTATACACGACAGCCCGGCCTGGTCGAACAGCCCGTGATGAAATGGGACGGAGAATGGCAGGTCACCTACGAAGTGTTCCGCGACCTCGGCATCGCGTTCGCCGGTGCCCTGCTATTGATCTACGCCCTCATCGTGGCCTGGTTCGGCTCGTTCGTCGCACCGCTGGTCATGATGACCGCCATACCCTTGACGCTCATCGGCATCGCGCCCGGCCACTGGCTCTTCGGGGCCTTCTTCACGGCTACGTCGATGATCGGCATGATCGCACTGGCCGGGATCATGGTTCGTAACGGAATTCTGCTCATCGACTACCTCGAGGCTCGCCGGTCCGCCGGCATCGACCTCGAACAGGCGGTCATCGAGGCCGGCGCCGTGCGTACGCGTCCCATCGCCTTGACGGCCGGAACGGTGGTGATCGGAGCCATCGTCATCCTGTTCGACCCGATCTTCGAAGGCCTCGCCGTCGCCTTGATCACCGGCGCCCTGGCTTCGACCCTTCTGACACTCGTCGTGGTGCCCAGCATATACTACCTCGTACATCGCAAGCGAGGGGGAGACGCTCCGTCTACCGCCGCAGGGGAGACCAACTGACATGAAACTCGTGCTGCTCATGTACTTGAAGGAAGACCAGAAGTGCGTCGACCGATTGCTCGGCGAAATCGGGGTCCAGGCGTTCAGCCGCCTGTCGGTTGAAGGGCACGGACCTGGTAGTCCCGTCGGTTGGAGCGGTGAAATCCTGCCCTACCAATCGCAGCTCGTCATGGCCATTCTACCCGACGAGCATGCCTCTACCGTGATGCAATCCATCGCCGGCTGCGAAGGAGTACAGGATCCGCGACACCCGATTCGCGCGACTATGTTGAACGTGGAGCAATTCACTTGCTGTGAGGTCAACCAATCCTTGACCGACTGACAACCAACAAAGTGAGGCAAAATGTCACTTCACCACAAGATCCGATTCATCGCCGGTACTTTCATCCTGGGCAGTCTGGCGCTCGGCTGGTGGGTCAGTCCCTACTGGTTCCTGTTCACGGCCTTTGTCGGCCTGAACCTGATCCAGTCATCGCTCACCAAGTGGTGCCTGATGGAGGACATTCTGCGCTGGACCGGCATACATCGCGAGGCGAAGCCGGCCTCTCAGTAGCAAGAGAGTCGGCGCTTTCGAGAGCCGGTTCCGAGTGTGGAAAGTACCCTGATGTCGGTCTCGCACCGGAAGATCGCAGACCCGGAAAGTGTGCGAGCCGATCGAACCGGGGGATCGAGCGTCAGGGCAGGTCGAGCACGCGCCGGAAGACGCTGGCCCTCCCTGACTCCTCACTCGCCGACCGCGCAGATTCGACCTGAGAATACCCGGCCCAGGGCGGCTCCGAGCGCGAGGATCCCCAAACTCAGTAGTACGGGCAGGAGGGCAGGATAGCGGGGGCCGAGCAATCGGATCAGCGGGCCGTCGGCCGGTCCGAGCATGCCCGCCAGGAGCGCACCGTCCCGCAGGGCTCCCAACACCGCCGTCGCCCCGCCGACGATCACAGCCGTCATCGCTACCGAAGGCGCGATTCTGACGCGGTCCCTCAGGAAGGTCGCAAGGGTGGGAAACACGACGCCCCCCACGAAGACGGTGTAGCCCAGAAGGAGCGCCGAGATGATGCCCCGCTCGAAGCCCGCAATCGCCCAGGCGACCCCTCCCACGCCAACCAGCGCCAGTCGTGTCAATCGAAGCTGCCGCTCCCGCGACAGGCGGTTGCCCGCACCGAAGACGTTGAGTGAGAGGATCGTCGATACCGATATCAGGGTCGTATCCGCCGATGACATGACGGCGGCCAGGAACCCTGCCACGACCAAGCCCGCAAGTCCCGCCGGCACGAGTTGCCCGACAGCCGTGGGCAGTGCCGTTTCGGGAGCGATTGTCGGGAACCTGGCGCGGATCAGCATACCTAGAAAAGCGAGCAGGAACGAGATCGGCACGACCGCCGCCGCTCCAACCAGCGCTGCATTGCGCGCCGCTACCGTGTCCCGCGCGCAAAGGACGCGCGAGTATATATCCGGGCCCGCGAGGTACGGCAGGCCTACGATGAGCGGGTAGAAGACCACGAGGTCATACCAACCGAAGCCTTGCGAGACAGGAAACGCGAAGTGCCCCTCCGGAATGCCTCCCGCCGGCGCGTGGCCCCTGGACGCCATGGACAGCAGGGCCAGGCAGACCGCCAGCCCGCCAACGAATAGGGCGAGCTGCCACGAATCCGTCCGAATGACCGACAGCTGACCGCCCCAGTAGGTGTAAAGGATGAACGCGACGGCGACCACGGCGAGCGCCGAGGCGTAGTCCAGCGCCAGGATACCGCTCATCAAGAGCGCCCCCGCGGTCATCTGCGCCGCCACGACCCCGCACCAGGCTATGGCGATCACCACGGCGGCGGGCACCGCCACGCGGTTCCCGTACGCCTTCTTCAGGATGTCCGGGAGAGTATAGACCTCAAGCGCTCGGACACGCGCGGCCAGAAACAACCCGAACGGCACGAGGGCAACCGCTCCGATGAGCGACCACCAGGCGGCGGTCAGGCCCCGCGCGTAGCCAAGTCCGATGATGCCGATCGTCGACGATGCCCCGAAGATCGTGGCAACGAGCGACACCGCGACGGTGCTTGCCGAGTATCGGCGGTCCGCCACCCAGTACGATTCGGGCGATTGTCGGCGCGAGCGCCAGCCGATAGCCAGAACACTGCCCAGATAGGCGATGACAACCATACCATCGATCACGGCCGGTCTAACGCCCCCCTTTGAAGCGCGGTTCCAGTTCCCCTGAGCGACGTCCGTGCGAATTGACAAAACCTAACACCGTCCCCACCGTATTGTCGTTTCTCTTGGCCCCACCGAGGCTCACTCGTCCCAGAGGCGATACTGGTGTGTACGGGCGGCATCGATTACGCGCGGCTGTTGCATCGGAGATGCGCAGATCTCTGGTCTGCGCCAGCTTTGGATGTCTCTGACGATCTGTGAAGTCTCATGGAAAGGCCCGCAGCGCGAGGGAATCCACGAGTCCAGTGCACTCAGCGTTTCCAAGGGTTCAAGTGCCGCAGGGTCTTCGCCGCAGGTCAGCCACCAGCTCTCGGTTGACATGAGGCCGAGTCGCGCCTTGGAGCGTCCAGCTACAGGCCTCACGGTTCTTGCGGCGGATCGCTCGTCGTTGCAATCGATGCCACAACGGGACTCAAGCGATCAGCCCGGACCAAGCGGGTGAATGATATACTCGTCGATGGTGCCATAGTAGGCGGCGTGCTGGCTCTGGGTTCGCCGCGCTCAAGATGGCTTGCCGCGTGCCTTCTTGCAGAAGTTGCCACGTGGCCTCACTCTTGCGGTTGTATTTCGGTTTAGCCCCACATACTGAAGGAGCGATCCGCAATGGCGATTAGACGTGAAGAGGCGCTGGCCTATCACTCCGAGGGCCGACCGGGCAAGATCGCGTTGGCGGTCACGAAGCCGTGCAACACGCAGCGTGACCTATCCCTCGCATACACTCCCGGAGTGGCGGAACCGTGCCGCGAGATCCACAAGGATGAAGACACGGTCTTCAAGTACACAGCGAAAGGCAACCTCGTGGCGGTGGTATCGAACGGGACCGCGGTTCTCGGTCTCGGTCGCATCGGGCCACTCGCCGCGAAGCCAGTCATGGAGGGGAAGGGGGTACTATTCAAGCGGTTCGCCGACATCGACGTGTTCGACATCGAGGTCGGCAGCACGGACCCCGAGGACATGATCCACTTCTGCGAGCTACTCGAGCCGACGGTCGGCGGCATCAACCTCGAGGATATCGCAGCGCCCGACTGCTTCCACATCGAGAAGACGTTGATCGAGCGCCTCAACATTCCAGTCTTCCACGATGACCAGCACGGCACAGCGATCATCAGCGCAGCCGGGCTCCTCAACGCGTTGGAGGTCGCCGGCAAGGACATGGCATCGGTGAAAATCGTGGTGAGCGGCGCGGGTGCGGCGGGAATCGCCTGCGCGGAGCACTACATCTCGCTTGGCGCGCAACGCGAGAACATCTTCCTGACCGACAGCAAGGGCGTGATTCACTCGGAACGCGAGAACTTGAATCCCTTCAAGGCTCGCTTCGCCCACAAGACCTCGGATCGGACACTGTCGGATGCGATCAAGGACGCCGATGTCTTCATCGGGCTCTCCCAACCCGGCGTGATCGACGGTGACGACCTGAAGAACATGGCGGACAATCCCATCGTGTTCGCCATGGCCAATCCGGATCCCGAGATCCTCCCCGAGGACGCCCTGAAAGCACGTAAGGACGTCATCATGGCCACCGGTCGCTCTGACTACCCGAACCAGGTGAACAACGTTCTCGGTTTCCCATTCATCTTCCGCGGGGCCCTGGATGTTCGAGCCACGGCGACCAACGAGGCGATGAAGATGGCCGCCACCCGGGCCCTGGCCGATCTGGCCAGGGAGGCCGTCCCAGAGGACGTCGCTCGCGCTTACGGTGTCCAGAAGCTCTCCTTCGGCCGCGATTATCTCATCCCGAAGCCCATCGATTCCCGCGTGCTGCTCTGGGAAGCGCCCGCCGTCGCGCGAGCGGCGATGGAGTCGGGCGTGGCGCGAGTCAAGATCGACATCGAGGAGTACCTCAATCAGCTGGAGGCCCGGCTGGGTCGCGCGCGGGAGGTGACGCGTGACATCGTAGTCAAGGCTCAGCACGGACCCAAACTGCAGCGAATCGTCTTCCCGGAGGCCACCGATGACAGAGTCCTGCACGCGGCGCGCACCTGCCTGGAAGAGCGAGTAGCTCGACCCGTTTTGGTCGGCAATCCGCAGAAGATCAACCAAGCAATCAAGGACTTCGCGATCGATCTCGACGGCAAGCACCTCGAGATCGTCGATCCCGTCAATCATCCCAAGCGCAAGGATTACATCGAGCGGTTCTTCCGTGAGCGACAGCGCAAGGGCATCACCCGGGCCGAGGCGGAGGAACGACTGGAGAAACCGATCTACTTTGCAGCGATGATGCTTCACATGGGTGATGTCGATGGGCTGATCGCCGGCGAGGAAATGCATTACCCGGAGGCGCTAAGACCGTGCCTCGAGACTGTCGGCACCGCTGCGGACACTCAGAGGGTCGCCGGCCTGTACATGATGGTTCTCGAAAAGGACATCCTGTTCTTCGCCGACACGACGGTTAACATCACGACCGACGCCGAGACGCTGGCGGAGACCGCCATTCTCGCCGCGCGATTCGCTCAGCGCATGGGAATGGACCCTCGCGTCGCGATGATATCCTTCTCGAATTTCGGCTCTGTTCGGCACCCCGAGTCGAGCAAGGTTGCGCAAGCGACCAAGATCGTGAAGGAACGTTGCCCAGACATGATCGTCGACGGGGAGATGCAGGCAGACAGCGCTGTCGTGCCCGAGATACTCAAGAGCCGCTACTCGTTCAGCCGCCTGCAGGAGCGAGCGAACGTCCTCGTCTTCCCCGATCTCAATACCGCAAACGCTGCTTACAAGCTGCTGGCAAGGATCGGTGGCGCGACGGCAATCGGGCCGATCCTGTTGGGGATGAAGAAGCCCGTTCACATCCTGCAGCGCGGCAGCGACGTGAAGGAGATCGTGAACCTCACGGCGATCGCCGTCGTCGACGCACAACAGCGTGCAGCCGAGGAGGCTCCGCTACTGGCCAACACATAGGAAGAGCGCCTTTGCCGGGACGCGTGCGCGAACGCGATCAGTATCGCAAGGGGGGTAGGGGCCGAACCTGCCCCCCCGTCTCCGGCGCCTCTTCCGTGGGAATCGCCGGAGCGCGGCTGCCCCAGAAGAATCTGTTTCATGGGGCAATCTGTCCCCGACGGGCCATTCCAGTCGGCCGCAGCAAAAAGTCGATCGTTGTGTTAACCTGTTGATATCTATAGCTTAACGGTGCGCCCACGCAGTGGCCCTTTTCTCGCAATCGGTAATCGCGCCGTATGCTGATTGGCAACCCGCGAGCGGAGGTCGAGTCCCATGGCGATGATGATCACGGATGAATGCATCGATTGCGGCGCCTGTATGCCGGTGTGCCCGAACGAGGCGGTCAACGAGGGGGTGGCAACCGACGTACCCGTGTACTGGATCGATGTCGAGCGGTGCACCGAGTGTGTGGGCGCCCACGCCGAACCGCAGTGCCAGGAGGTGTGTCCCGTCGAGTGTATCACGGAGAACCCGGATTTTCCGGAGTCGCAGGAAGAGCTTCTCGCCAAGTACCAGCTACTCCACTGAGCCAACGCGCCTACAATTCGGTCGAGGCGCGGGGACCGAGCGACTCGTCTGCCAGGACGGGTCGCTTCATGATTTCAGGCCGGGAGATGCGTGGCAGCCATGACCGTCATCCGAGACACCGTCTGGAACAACATATGGATCGAGCCCATCGCTCTCCGCCTCATCGACTCGGTTCCCTTCCAACGTCTTCGGCGGGTGAAGCAGCTAGGCCTGGCCAACCTGGTCTACCCCGGAGCCGTCCATACCCGGTTCGATCACGCTCTCGGCGTGTACCATCTGACCGGACGAGCCCTGAGCCTGCTGGACCGAACCGGCGAGCTGGCTGGCGTCACGCCCCGTGATCTTACGATCCTTCGCCTGGCCGGCCTGCTGCACGACATCGGGCACTATCCTTTCAGCCATGCCCTGGAAGAGCTCGAGGTCGCCCTCGTGCCCCACGACCACGAAGCGCTGGCCGGCGAGTTTCTGGCCGATTCCGAAGTTGCGGGGGCGCTGCAGACCCTCGGAGCCACCGCGACCGCCGAGATCCACCAACTGATACTCGGTCGATCCGTCAGTCCCCTGCAGGGTCTCGTCTCGGGATCACTCGATCTGGATAAGATCGAGTATCTGACCCGGGACGCCCAGTTCTGCGGCGTACCGTATGGCGACATCGACGTGGACCGCCTGCTCGATTCGCTGCGGGTGCTGCGGGATCCCGACAGCGGTCGATACGAGCTCGGCGTAGCGGCTCAGGGCCTTTCGGCCCTCGAGTCGCTACTCTTCGCCAAGTATCAGATGTTCAGGAACGTCTACTGGCACCACGCGGTGCGGGCCGCCTCGGTCACCTTCCAGCGCCTCGTGCGCGACGCGCTGAAAGACGGCTGGGCAAGGCGCGAACACGTCGTGGGTGCAGGAGACGAGGAACTGCTCAGCTCGCTGGAGGTCCTGGCTTCACAGAGCACGACCGAGAGCGCCAGGCGTGCCCGCGAGCTGTATCTGCCGGTGCTCCGCCATCGGCGGCTGCCGAAACGGGCGGCCGAGTGGTGGGGCGACGCTCTGAGCGAAGCCCTGACGCGCCTGCAGCGCGAGGTCGCGCCCTGGTTCCACCAGCGCCCCGAGCTGCGAGCGGCCGTGGAGGACCACCTCGCCCGCGAGCTGGGCATCGAACCCGGCAGCTTGTTCATCGACTACCCGTCGAAGGCCGGGCTGTTGGAGCTGGACATTCTGATGGTTGGACGTGACGGGCTCGTTCAGCGGTTGACTGCCGCCGGGCGCACTGGCCTGATCGAGCTTCCGCGTCTCGGCCGTGATCTCTATCACACCGCCCGGGTGCTCCGTGTATTCAGCTGGCCGCGGACGGAACTGCCCGAGCCCGATCGCGTGCTCGAGCTGGTGACCGCTCGCGAGGAGGAGATCATCGCCCTTACGGGCTTCCGGGGGGATTGAGGATGGGCTTGGGCCGGCTCGGGCTACTCGATCACCTTCACGACCACGGCCGTGACGTTGTCCAGACCACCCGCCGCGTTGGCGGCATCGACCAGGGCATCCGCGACGTCCTGTAGATCGTCCGTAGGCGTCGAGAGTATCGCCTCGATGACATCGTCGCTGAGCATGCCACTCAGTCCATCCGAGCAGAGCAGAAAAATGTCGCCGGATTTCGTGGTGTCGTGGAAGCTGTCGGCCTCCACGTTATTCTCGGTGCCGAGCGCCCGGGTCAGGATATGTGAAAGGGGATGGTCCCGCGCTTGCTCGGGAGTCAGCGCTCCTCGGTCCACCTGTTGCTGTACCACGGTGTGGTCACGCGTGATCTGATTCAGCACGCCACCCCGAAGCAGGTAGCCACGGCTGTCCCCGACCTGCTGAATCAAGTACTTCGCTCCAGACACCAACGCCAGCAGGGTCAGCGTGGTCCCCATCCCGCGTTTCTCGGGCTCGCTCTCGGCACGCTCGAGGATCGCCTGATTCGCTTCCTCGATCAGCTCGAGGAC
The DNA here is from genome assembly GCA_050118275.1 of Gemmatimonadales bacterium. Taxonomy (GTDB): domain Bacteria; phylum Gemmatimonadota; class Gemmatimonadetes; order Palauibacterales; family KS3-K002; genus JASFMO01. The sequence goes on along the minus strand of JASFLD010000001.1, from coordinate 17,855 downwards.
GCGATCTTTGAGCTGATCCGCGCGTAACCCGTCACCGATGGCATCACAAACGCCGGGGCCGACCGTCTCTGTGACGATCTGGCTGGCGACTTCTCCAGCGACGTGTCCCCCCATGCCGTCCGCCACGATGAATACGCCCCGCTCGTTATCGGCGAAGAAGGCATCCTCGTTGCCGGGCCGGACCTTTCCGACATCGGTCCTACCTGCGTATGTCCACTTCATCTGACCTCCGCCCGTCAGCGCTCGGGGGCGAAAACTACTATACCGAGCGCCGGATGGCTATGTCGTGCGAAGCTCGGGGCCTCTCGTGGCTTCCCCAGCGGTTTTCGAAAATGGTAGGGGCGCAGTTCTATCGCTGCCGATCCCCGTTAAGGTCGGTTGCGAGCGGCCACGAATCAAGATCCCCTGCCAGCGCTAGCGATCGTGGCCACCGCGACCGCCGCGGGCACGTCCGCTCCAACACGATCAACCGCGATATCTCGACGGGCTAGCGACGCCGACCACCGGTCCTGGCCCTCCCGGAAGGCACGGCGCTTCGACTACGCTGATAACTCTGCGCCCTTTGTGTACCCCGTTGGCGCGCCTGATAGTCGCGGTTGAGGTTGGATCGATCCCGAGACCCTCCCGGGCGCATCATATCGCTTTGCCGCGTCTGGACACGCGATCGATCGGTCGAGCTCCACCCATCCCGGGTCCGCTCCTGCCAGCTGCCGTCCTGGTTGCGGCGGTACACATCGCCATTGCGGTCCGTGAATACATCGTTCTGACGGCCCTGCGACGGCTGCAGTCGCTGCCGATCCCGCCCGCTCGGGAGCTGCTGGGGTCGCTGGGCGGCTGCGGGCCGCTGCCCGGCCTGCGGGCGCTCCCGGCTCTGGGGTCGCGCGCGGCTTCGCTGCGGCAACTGCGCCCGTGCCGTAGCCCGGTCGACAATTCGGGGAGCGTTACCCGGCCGGTTGTAAAGGCTGGGTGACGGCTCCCTGGTGTAGCGACCGGCGCGGTAACCGGCGCGATAGCCGGCGCCGTAACCTCGATGGTAGCCGTGGTAGTATCCGTGGCGATAACCGGCCGGGCCCCACCAGCCCCCGCGGCGATACCAGTAGGAGGGGCCGGTCGAGAAGCCGAAGTGAAAGGGTCCGTAATTCAGCCCGAACCGGAAGCTCCACCCGTACCAAGGGTTGTACGACACGCGGAAGCCATAGGTCACGGGCCGCGGATAGTAGTAGTACGGGCTGACCCACGGTCGGTACCAATAGCCTGTGCCGTAAACAACCGTCGGTCCATAGATGTAGCTCGACGTGTACCCGGGCGTGTAGCCGACATAAACGACTTCCGGCGTGTAATCGTAGACGTAGACGTACTTGACGTTGTAGTTCGGGTTCTCCGGCGGAATCTCCTGAACCTCGTCCGGGACGGCCATCGCCACCGCGAAGGGCCCGTTCGGGTCGTCGGCCTCGTACCAAACACCTTGATAGCAGGCGTAGTATTTCCCCTCGATCTCGAGGACCTGGTACTCGGTATTCACCGCGTACTTCATGCCGGTGCCCTCGATCTGCTGGAACTGTGGCTCGCCATCGTACACGACATCCAGCGTCGCATCCCGTCTAACGGCCGAGGTCTCCGGTATCGCGTTGTCGAGTACCGCATCGCGGGCCTCATCGGTGCCCGCCACGTAGACCAACACGCTGCCCCGCGCCGATTCCGGTGGTATCTTCGCGAAATCGTCCGGTAACGAATCGGAGGCAACGTACGACCATGGCCCATCCAGGCTCTCGCTCTTGTACCAGCGACCCGTCAGTACGATGTAGTACTCCTGCGTCTCGATGTTCAGAAAGACATCGCTCTCCGTGTTGCTCACGTAGATGAGGTCCGTCCCGGCTATGGAGGCGTAGCTCGGGGGTCCAGCGGAGATTATCAGCTCCGTCGGCTCCGTCACGACAACGACACGCAAATCCCCGAGATTCACCGGTTCGGACTCTGTCTCCGCGTCCTCAGGCTCCGCCTCGACTCCACCGCTGTCCGGCGGAACGAGCGCCGCCACATCGGCCGGCACCTGGTCCGCCAGCTCCCACCGGCCCATCACGTCCGTCGCGGTGAGCCAACTCTCTTCGCCCGCATACAGATAGTAACCCCAGGGATCTTGATCGAAGACGATCGTGTACGGCGTGTTCACGATCCTCTGCAGGTTCGTGTCGTCGATGTCGTGGAGAACCGGCTTGCCGTCCAGCACCACCAGGATGGAAGGCTCGGTCGTGAAGAGGATATTCGGTGGTTCCGTGGCCAGACCCTCCGCCGCCGTTCTCTCTCGCTCGACCAGGTCCAGGCCGGCCAGTATGCGGTCCAGCGAGATCACCAGGTCCTGCGTCTCCAAGTCTTGCACCAGAATCTCCGCCAGTTGACGCTCCTGGTCGGCGTCGGCATTCGGGAACCGGACGCGCGGGATGTCAACATTCATGACGGTGACCGTTCGGGAATCGCGATCCGTCTCGACGTACGCGTCGATCCACACCGCGCCGAAGACCATCTGATCACTGCCACCCGGCGTCACCGACACGGCGGCGCGCGCCGTCAGCCTGTCCCCCTCGAAGCTCTCCAGTTGCGGTTGGTACAGGACGATCGCATGACCCGCGTGATCGATCTCGCGCGGCCAGCCGATGTCGCTCTCTTGTGCCGCGGCGGTCTCGAACGAGCCGGCGATCAGCAGGGAAAGTATACCCAACAGTAGCGGGGGCTTCATGTCAGTCTTCTCCGTCGTGGTCCAATGTCATATCTAGGGCCGCGGTCCTCGAGATTCCACGGCAGGCATGCGGTGTCATAAGCCAGGGTCGATCCCAGGATCGAATCTACACCGTGAGCCTACCTCCAGTCATGTCGCCGCCAGTCGCTCGTGCAGGCCGAACTGCCCTGCCAGCCACCACCGGTTGCGAGTCCAGCCGCCAGCCTATAGTCTCTGGCACCGTCAGAGGTACCTTCGACCTCTGCTTCGTGCCTTTGCGGCACAGATGACATATCGCTGCCGCGCACGCCGGTAGCGTTTCACCTTCAACTTCCCGAGGGGAGATCGACGTGTCACGCAGAATAAACATCATCGCATTGGCGTTGGCCACGGTCGTGGCCTGTTCCTCAGACCGCGACGCGCAACAGGCCGACGAAGAGGCCGCCATGAGCCAACCTGCGAGTCAACCCGCGAGTGAACCCGCGGGGCCGCCACCCGTGACTGGCGACACGATCACGACCTCCAGCGGACTCGAGTACATCGTCATCCGCTCCGGTGATGGGCCACAAGCGGAACAGGGCAAGGTCGTCAGCGTCCACTACACTGGCTGGCTGACGGACGGCACCAAATTCGACAGCTCGCTCGACCGCGGTCAGCCGATCCGCTTTCCAGTCGGAACGGGACACGTGATTCCGGGATGGGACGAAGCCGTCGGCATGATGCGGGTCGGCGACAAGTGGCGCATCATTCTTCCGCCGGCGATCGCCTACGGACCGCAAGGTCGTCCACCGGTCATACCGCCCAATTCGACGCTCATCTTCGACGTGGAGCTGGTCGGCGTCGACGAGTAGACTTACAGTCGAGACCGGCGGCCGACGTTTGGGGGCTGCCACGCTCAGCGGTATAGCGATCGAAAGCGGTATGGCGATCGAACCAGGGTTCGCGGTCCGTTGCCGAGGGCTGAAGAAGCGCTACGGCGATGTTGTGGCCGTGGATGGGCTAGACCTCGACGTCGTCGCGGGCGAGTGCTTCGGCTTGCTCGGTCCCAATGGCGCCGGCAAAACGACGACCGTCGAGATCCTCGAGGGGCTACTGCAACCCGATGCCGGCGAACTCGAGATCCTCGGGATGCGGTGGGGAGATGACGACCGCGACCTGCGCCAGAAGCTCGGAGTCCAGCTGCAGGAAACGCAACTGGCAGAGAAACTGACCGTCGAGGAAACCCTCCGACTATTCCGCAGCTTCTTCAATCGCGGCCGCGAGGTCGACGAGGTGCTGCGGCTCGTCCAGCTCGAGGAGAAGCGGGGAGCGTGGGTGTCGAAGCTATCGGGTGGACAGCAGCAACGATTGGCGATCGCCACTGCGTTGGTCAGCCACCCTCAGCTCCTTTTCCTGGACGAGCCGACGACGGGCCTCGACCCGCAGTCGCGCCGCCAACTGTGGGACATCGTACTCGATTTCAAGGCGAGCGGCGGAACGGTACTGCTCACCACCCACTACATGGAAGAGGCCCATCGTCTGTGCGACCGTGTCGCGATCGTTGACCATGGCCAGGTGATCGCGCTCGGCACACCCAGCGAGCTCATCTCCACCCTCGGTGCCGAGCACGTCGTAGAGATCGCCCTCGAGAACGACAGCCCGACGCTGGACGACCGGCTCCGGGAGGTCCCAGGAGTCGAAGACTTGCGTCGCGAGCGGACGGGCATACTGCTAACGGTATCGGAGGTCCACAGAACGATTCCGGCGTTGCTGAGCGCCCTGCGCGAGCAGGACCTGGTGCTGGCCAAGCTGACGACCCACCACGCCAGCCTGGAGGATGTCTTCGTGGCGCTGACCGGCCGACACCTCCGCGATGGCTAAGAACCCCAATCCGCTTCGCGAGTTGACGCGCGCCCGTATCCTCGAGTTCCTGCGCGAACCCGAGGCCATCTTCTGGGTCTTCGTCTTTCCCGTACTGCTGGCCCTCGGCCTGGGAATCGCGTTTCGCAACCGCCCCGCCGAATCGCTGCGCATCGCCGTGGAGGATGGCCGGGGAGCGGCACAGCTCGAGTCGACGCTCGATACTTTCCCGCAGCTCCGGGTACGCGTCCTGCCGCCCGGCCAGGCCTACGACGAACTACGTACCGGCAAGCTGGCCCTGGTCGTCGTCCCTGGCGACTCGATCATCTACACTTTCGACCCGACCCGAAGCGAGAGTCGCCTGGCACGCAGAATCGTCGACGACGCCATCCAGAGGGCGGCCGGCCGCATCGACGTGCTCGCGGCCGGCGAGCGGCACCTGATAGAGCCGGGATCCCGCTACATCGACTTTCTCATTCCCGGACTGCTTGGCCTGAACCTGATGGGTAGCGGAATGTGGGGGATCGGCTTCAACATCGTTCAGGCGCGCCGCCGCAAGCTTCTGAAGCGGCTGCTGGCGACGCCCATGCGACGCAGCCATTTCCTCCTGTCCTACATCTTCTCGCGTTTCGTCTTCATGGTCCTGGAGGTGGCTGCTCTGGTTGGATTCGGGTGGATCGTATTCGACGTCCGCGTACACGGTTCGCTCCTCGATCTGCTCGTGGTCTCCGTCTTCGGAGCCCTCGCCTTTGCCGGGCTCGGGCTGCTCACCGCCAGCCGGGCCCAGACAGTGGAAGGCGTCTCGGGGATCATGAACCTGGTCATGCTGCCGATGTGGATATTCTCGGGCGTGTTCTTCTCATACGCCAACTACCCGGAGACCTTCCACCCGTTCATCAAGATCCTACCGCTAACGCCGCTTCTGGACGCCCTCCGCTCGGTGATGATAGACGGAGCGCCGCTGGCCGCGAACCTGGGCCGCCTGGCGGTCATCGCAGTTTGGGGAGGTCTGAGCTTCGCCGTAGCTCTAAAGGTCTTCCGCTGGAGCTGAGTCGCCACGCTTCACCGCCTCTTGACAGACCGGCGATTGCCTATAGCTTAGAGGGCTGCCCACCCCCGTAGGGTCCGACGGAACTTTTTTCGTCTCAGAGGTGTTAGTAATCGCCGCTGGCCCACGGTGGGACGGGGTAGCTTTTTTGTAGGTTGGCTGTCACCCCGGGTGGACCATACTCGAGTCCTCGCCGGGCACTTTAGTTTCGGTGGCGCGTAAGAAGAAAGAAGCAGTCGTCTCGATATACGAGGAACGAACAAGGCCATGATCATGAATCGGGAGTCGACCAGGGCGAAGCGCTTGGCCAGCCAGGCTCTCAAGAGCCGGGTGGCGGGGGATGATTCCGCTCTCGATCAGTATTTGCAGGACGTGAGTCAGCACGAACTGATCACGCCCGCTGAGGAAATCCGACTGGCCCGCAAGGCGCAGAAGGGCGACACTCAGGCCATCCAGGCCCTGTGCAAGGCCAATCTCCGCTTTGTCATCTCGGTGGCGAAGAAGTATCAGGGCCGCGGGCTCCCGCTCAGCGATCTGATTCAGCAGGGCAACCTCGGGTTGGTGACGGCCGCCATCAAGTTCGATCCGGATCAGGGCGTCAAGTTCATCAGCTACGCGGTCTGGTGGATTCGCCAGGCGATCCTCTCGGCCCTGGCGCATCACGGTCGTTCTGTTCGGGTGCCGCTGAACCGTGCCGCCGAGCTGTCCAAGATCCTCAAGGCACGGCAGGCGCTCAAGGTCACGTTCGATCGCGAGCCGACGAGCGAGGAGATCGCCCGACACCTCGACATGAACCCGCAGACCGTGGAGATGCTCGAGGCGCTCAATGCCGGCGAGGTCCGACTCGACGCGCCGATCGGCGACAGCGAAGACAGCAGCCTGGTCGAGCGATTCGTGAGCGAAGAGGCGACGACCGCCGTAACGGAGGTCGAGGATCGGTTGCTTCGCGAGCAGATCGACGACGCGCTCAGCACGCTGCGCGAGCGTGATGCGCTGGTCCTGAGGCTGTATTACGGCCTCGGCGAAGGTCGCGAGCACACGCTCGAGGAGATCGGACAGAAACTGGGCATCACTCGCGAACGCGTTCGGCAGCTGCGTGACCGCGCGTTGAAAGAGCTGCGTGAAGGCGACAAAGGCAGCGCGCTGGCCAGCTTCGCGGCCGTCTAACCGCACCCACGGAAAAGCACCACTACGAGGGGCGCCGATCCGGCGCCCTTCGGCTTTACCGGGCTTGCGCTGTCCGGGTTTTCGCCGAAGGCCAATCTCGACCACCTTGCCAGAAGAACCGAAGGCGGATTGCCAACTCTTTTGGCCGCCCGTTCATCTAAACCACTGACGGGGGCATTCGCTGCCCCGGCCCCGCCCAAGCATGACTCGGCCGGACGGCCGCGCGCTTCGGCAATCCGCACCTCCGACGGGTGGTTTGACGTCCACGGCGTGATGGCCAAACTCGCTCGACAAAACGCGAAGCCAGGCGGTAGGAGGAGAGTACAAGATGACCGCGATTCGAATAGTTCAGCTTTCCGTCGCCCTGACGCTCGCCGCTCCGAACCTCGCGTACTCACCGATACAGCCAAGCAGCAGAGCACCGGCCGTCAGCTACGTCGTAACGATCCCCAAGCCACACACCCATGTGTTCTCGGTGGAGATGCGGATCGACGGTGCCACAGCCGACACGCTGGACGTATCGATGCCGGTCTGGACTCCCGGTTCTTATCTGGTGCGTGAGTACGAGCGCCACGTGGTCAGCTTCGCCGCCAGGGACGCGGCGGGAAAGCCGCTGGCGTGGCGCAAGCTGGACAAGAACACCTGGCGCGTCGCGACCGGTCGCATGCCGGGCATCGCCATCGAGTACGACGTCTATGCGCGCGAGCCCGGAATCCGCTGGTCGTTCGTCAGCGACTTGGGCGGCCACGTCCTCGGACCGAACCTGTTCATGTACGTGGTCGGCGCAACCGACCAGCCGACTTCCGCCAAGCTCGACCTGCCCGCCGGCTGGCGCCTCGCTGGCGGTATCGCGCCCGATGGGGGCAACCCCTACGAGATCTCCGCCCGGTCATACCACGAGCTGATCGACACGCCCATGCTGATCGGCGACTTCGCCTCGACCACCTTCGAGGTGGACGGTACGCCGCATGTCATCGCCATACTCGGGCCGAACAACGCGGATCTCGATCGGCTACGCGAGGAGTTCGCCAGGATCGTCGGCGTCTGCGCCGAGATGTTCGGGGGGCTACCGTACGACCGGTATGCCTTCGTCTTCACCACGCTGACCGGCGGCGGCGGGATCGAGCACGCGAACGGCACGACGATCGGTCTCGGTCAGCTCGATTTCAGCGATCCGGGCGCGCACCGGGCGGTACTCGGCGTCACGGCGCACGAGTTCTTCCACGCCTGGAACGTCAAGCGCATACGACCGCCGGCATTCAAACCATATGACTACGAGATGGAGAACTATACCGATGCCCTTTGGTTCTACGAGGGTTTCACGTCCTACTACGGTGATCGCATCCTGTATCGCGCCGGTCTGATCGATTCGCTGAGCGACCCGACCGACATGGTCGTCCGATACCGAAGTACGCCGGGCAACTACAACCAGAGCGCCGCTGCCGCTAGCTTCAACGCCTGGATCCATCTCTATCGCAGCGATGAGAGTACTGACAACTACCGCACCGACTACTACTTCAAGGGATCGGTCATCGCGAACCTGTTGGACCTCGAGATCGCCAACCGCACCGGCGGCGCCAGCGGCATCGATGATGTCATGCGTCTGATGTGGCAGCGCACCCGGGACCAAGGTGCCGCCTTCGACTCCGAGGCGATCCGCCGAGTCTGCGAGGAGGTCGCCGGCGGCTCGTTCGTCGACTTCTTCGCACGGTACATCTACGGGACCGAGAAGATCCCCTTCGAGGATTTCTTCGCCCTGGCGGGCTACCGACTGGTCGTCGATGAAGAGGCGACGCGCGAACGCGACCGCAACGGTTTCCTGGGCGTGGGCACCCAGCTCGCCGACGATCACCTCAGGGTGACCGAAATCGTGCGTGGATCGCCGGCGTGGGAGTACGGTCTGAACTACGGCGACGAGATCCTGGCGATCGATGGCAATCCAATAGTCTCATACCAGTCCTTCCTCGACGCGCTACATCGTCTCGGGCCGGGAGAGACCGCACAGATCCAGGTGTCGAGGTATGGTCAGGAGCTGACGCTCTCTGTGACGCTGGGTGTGCGCGCCTGGCCGCTCTACCGCCTCGACGAAGCCGACACGCCAAGCGAGACCCAGCTTGCCGTGCGCCGGCGCTGGCGCGGATAACAAAAACCCGGCCGCCCCCGCGGTCGGATGCTCCGTCCCTCGCGGGCCCGGCTCTCCCGGACTATTCTCTATCCCGAAGCGAGGCCCTCGCGGGCCGATCCCTTTTTCTGAGATCATCGCGAGTCGACGGACGACATGGATGACGTAGCAGACGACACACTTCTTTCCGACACACTTCCCGAACCCGAGGACCTCGTCGTCTCACAGGTGTGCCCGGCCGAGCACGTCTCTCCCCTCGCGGTGCGCCGCAAGGAATTCGTCGACGAGGGGGATGGGGTCCTCACCTTCGCACGCAAGCGGCAGCTCGATCAGGTCCGCGCCGCCGGAAAGGCGGAACCATCCTTCGAGCTGGCCGGACCCCGAGAGATGCTCGCCTTCCAACCCGAAGGGCTCGCGTGCGGTATCGTGACCTGCGGCGGCCTCTGTCCCGGCATCAACGACGTGATCCGCTCCATCGTGCTGACGCTCAGACACCACTACGGCGTACGTCACATCATCGGCTATCGTTACGGTTACGCCGGACTCGCGGCCACCCCCCCCGCCGAGCCCGTACTGCTGCACGCCGAGCGCGTGGAGAATATTCATCTGCATGGCGGCACGCTGCTCGGCAGCTCGCGCGGGCCGCAAGACTTGGGCGTGATGACGGATACGCTGCTCAGGTCCGGCGTGGGCCTACTCTTCGCCCTGGGTGGGGATGGGACGCTTCGCGGCGCCTCCGCGCTTGCGGCCGAGATTGCGCGCCGTGGCTTGAAGATCGGCGTCGTGGGTGTACCCAAGACCATCGACAACGACCTGCTATGGACCGAGCGCAGCTTCGGCTTCTCCACGGCTGTCGATGAGGCACGCAAGGCCATCGCCGCGGCTCACGCCGAGTCCCGCGGCGCCTGGAACGGCATCGGAATCGTCAAGCTGATGGGCCGCCACTCGGGATTCATCACCGCACACGCGACACTGGCCAGCGGCGACGTGAACTTCTGTCTTGTCCCGGAGGTCCCATTCTTCCTCGAAGGTTCCGGGGGCTTTCTCGAGGCGCTGGAAAAGCGCATCATCGACCGCCATCACGCGGTCGTGGCCATCGCCGAAGGGGCCGGGCAGGACCTGGTCGAGCAGGCGGGAGCGGAGGAGCGAGATGCCTCCGGCAACGTCCGGCTGCGTGACATCGGCTCGTTCCTGCGGGAGCAGATCGAGCGGCATTTCGCTGCGCGTGGCATCTCGACCACCGTCAAGTACATCGATCCCAGCTACACGATCCGCAGCTTGCCGGCAAACTCGATGGACTCCGCTTTCTGCCTGGCGCTGGGCCAGCACGCGGTCCACGCTGGTTTGGCGGGCCGCACCGACATGATGGTTGGCTACTGGAACCACACCTTCACCCACGTGCCGTTACGCCTGGTTGCCGGAAAGCGGAAACGTCTGGATCCGCACGGCGAGGTGTGGCGGCGTGTCCTGGCGACCACGGGCCAACCGCTGTCTTGCCACCGAACCACCCGGATGTAAGGTTTCGCTTCTCAACCTCGCGCGGGTGATCGCCATAATACAGAGAAGGCCCGAGATGCCAAACGCTCGACGTTTAGTACTCCCGTTCATCATTTCCGCATTAACACTCACAGCCGGTCGACTGCCGGGTCAAGTCGCTGGTCCCCCCCCCAGCCCAGGAGGCGAGGCCGTCGTAGTCGCCCCGGGCGACTACGTGGGTTTCCCGATCGGCGCCGACTTCAAGCTTGTCGGCTGGGATTCGATCGGCAGCTACCTCAGCCAACTGGCGGCGACGTCGCCGGCGGCGCGTATCGACACGCTGGGCCGCACCACCCAGGGCCGGCCGTTCCTCGCCTTCACGGTGAGCACGCCGGAGAACATCGCACGGCTGGGCACGATTCGCGCCAACCAGGCGAAGCTGGCCGACCCGCGCGGACTGAGCGACGACGAACTGGAGAGCTTGCTCGAGTCACAACCGGCCGTCGTGGTGATCACTCACAACATCCACTCGACCGAGATCGCGTCCAGCCAGGGCGTCATGGAATTGGCCTACAGCCTGGCCACCGAGCGGGACATGCAGACCGCGCTCCAGAACGTCGTGGCGATCCTCCTCCCGTCCGTCAATCCAGACGGCCAGCAGATGGTGACCGAGTGGTACGCGCGCACTTTGGGAACGCCCTACGAGGGGACCGGGATGCCCTGGCTGTACCACCCCTATGTAGGCCACGACAATAACCGTGACTTCTTCATGCTCACGCAGGTCGAGAGCCGAATGGTCAACGACCTGCTGTACCAGGAGTGGTTCCCGGAAATCGTCTACGACATCCACCAGATGGGTAACCGAGGGGCGCGACTGTTCATCCCGCCGTTCGACGATCCCGTCAATCCCAACCTGGACCCCCTGATCGTACGCATGATATCGCTGGCCGGCCTGCAGATGTCCACCGACCTGGAGGCGGCGGGAAAATCCGGCGTGGTCAATAGCCAACGGTTCGACCTCTGGTGGCACGGCGGGCTGCGCACGGTTCCGGCGCGTCACAACATGATCGGCATCCTCTCCGAGTCGGCCAGCGCGCGTCTCGCGTCCCCCATCTTTCAAGAACCCGAGGAATTCGAGAACGAGACCCGGCCCACCATCGCCTATCCCGACCCCTGGTCGGGTGGCTGGTGGCGCATCCGCGACATCATCGACTATCAACAGATCGCTTGCCGCTCGCTCATCGCTCACGCCGCACGCCAACGCCGCCAGCTGATCCACAACTACGTCGAGGTGGGACGGCGCGCCATCGAAGCCGGCCGCAGCGAACCGCCGTTCGCCTACATCGTGCCCCGCCAACAGCGCGACGTCGGTGCGGCCGTCGCCATGCTGCGCCTGCTCCAGCGCGGCGGCGTGGAGGTTCACAGGGCGCAGGGCCCGTTCGCGGCTGCCGGGGTCGACTACCAGGCCGGCGATTGGGTAGTCCTGATGGCACAGCCTTACCGCGCGCACGCGAAGGATCTGCTGGAGCGGCAGAAATATCCGGACCTGCGCGTCTATCCAGGCGGACCACCAGACGCGCCCTACGATGTGGCCGGGTGGACGCTGCCGCTTCAGATGGGCGTGGAGGCGGTCGAGGTCGCCTCGCCTTTCGAGGCCGAGCTGGAGCTCGAGACAGCGGCCGTACATCCGCCGAGCGGCTCGGTCACGGGTACGGGATCCGCCTACATCGTGGCCAACGCTACCAATGCCGCCAACCTCGCCATCCACCGCACGCTGGCGGCCGGGGGCGCGGTGACGCTGCTGACGGAAGCACTCGCTGCCGGCGACCGTACCTGGCCCGTCGGCAGCGCCGTGCTCAGCGGTCCAGAAGTCCGGGATCTGCTGAGCGAGCTGGCGGACTCGCAAGGCCTGTCGGCTTCAGCGCTCTCGGGACGGGTGACCGGGACCCAGCTAGGTGATTTGAGGGTGGGTCTATACCAACCGTGGACCGCCTCGATGGACGAGGGCTGGGCCCGGTGGGTGTTCGACAACTGGGAGCTTCCCTATGAGACGCTCCACGACGCAGAGATACGGGCGGGTGCGCTTCGCCAGCGGTACTCTGCCATCATTTTGCCGGACCTCTCTCCACGATCGATCGTCGAAGGTCGTCAACCGGGGTCGGTGCCACCCGAATACGCCGGTGGCCTGGGCGATACCGGGGTCCAAGCGCTGCGCGAATTCGTCAGGTCGGGCGGCACGTTGATCTGCCTGGACGCATCCACCGACTTCGCCATCGAGCAGTTCGGCCTGGCGGTAGAAGATATCTTGCCGCCGTCCGGAGAACAGCGGAGCGGCCGGGCCTTCTACGCGCCCGGTTCGATCATGTCCGTGTCGATCGATCCGAGCCACCCGCTGGGCTACGGCATGCCGGAACGGACGGCGATTTACTACTCGAACAGCCCCCTGTTCAGTGTGGCCGACGACGCGGACGGGGTGACCGTCGTCGCCACCTATCCAGACGAGGGACAGCTGCTCAGCGGCTATGCCATCAATCCCGATTTCCTGGCTGGCAAAGCCGCACTCGTGGAATCGAGCTACGGCGACGGTAACGTCATCCTGTTCGGATTCCGTCCTCACTACCGTGGCCAGTCGCACGAGACGTTCAAGGTTCTGTTCAATGCCGTGTACTCGAGCGCCGCCGAAACCTCGCAGACCCGAGAGTTTTGAGTGACGGATAGGAGTCCCTTGGTCGCGCGCGTCGCAGCGCCGGCGGTCGCCATCGAGACGGCCTTTCTGACCAGTGGTCTTCCGGTGGACCAGCGGCTGATCGCCGCGGAGCGCATGGCCGACGCCACCCGCGGCGGTGGCGTCGTTCCAGCCTTTATCGGCGTGATCGCTGGACGGCCAATCGTCGGTCTCGAGCGCGACGAGATCGAGCTCCTGGCCCGGCAAGACGCCAAGCTTAGCACGCGCGACCTACCGGCAGCGCTGGCGCGACGAGCGCACGGCGGAACGACGGTAGCCGCTACCGTTTTCCTAGCCCAACGAGCGGGGCTGACGGTGGTGGCGACGGGTGGCATCGGTGGCGTGCACGTGGGCCATGGGCTGCCTGAGACCCTCGATGTCTCGGCCGACCTGAATGAACTGGGGCGCACCCGCGTCGTTCTGGTCTGCTCGGGCGCGAAGGCGATCGTCAACCTGCGAGCGACGCTCGAGCGGCTGGAGACGCTGGGAATCGCCGTCGTCGGCTACGGGACCGACGAGTTGCCGGCGTTCTGGTCCGCCGCCAGCGGCCTGCGGCTCGCCACACGGGTCGACAGCGCCGAGCAGGTCGCCGAGATCTGGCACGCCGCGCGGGAGATCGCTGCGCCGGGAGCCCTGCTCGTCTGTGTCCCGCCTCCGGCCGATGTCGCGCTGAGCCGGGACGAGACCGAGCGCGCCGTGTCGCGGACTCTGAGCGACCTCGACATGGCCGGCGTCACCGGGCCCGCCGTCACACCCTTCATGCTGGCCAGGATCGCCGAACATACCGGAGGGCGCTCGCTCGAGGCGAACCTGGGGCTGCTGGCGAACAACGCCGGCGTGGCCGCGTCGATCGTCACAGCGCTTGAAGCTCAGGCTTGAATCGGCATCACCGCGCCGAAAGCAGCGCGCGCCCCCCGTCGATCGAGTGGATGCCACCCGTTATCCAGCCCGCTTCATCCGAGCACAAGAACGCGCACAGCGCGGCGATCTCCTCCGGCTGGCCCACTCGGCCAAGCGCGTGAGTCTGCTTCGAGCGCTCGAGGAACGCTTCGTAGTCGGGCACCGTCCCTCTGACCGTATGTAGCTCGGTCACCACGACGCCCGGATTCACCGCATTGACTCGTACACCGTGAGGCGCCAGCTCGAGAGCGATGCACCGGGTCATCATGTCCACCGCCGCCTTCGAGGCACAATAGCCGAGCAGATTGCCATACGGGCGCAGGCTGGTGACGGACGATACATTGACGATAGCGCCTCCGGTCTCGATCATGTGCGGCGCCGCGTGCCGCGTCACGTAGTAGACACTATCGACGTTGCTCGCGAACAGGCGTTCCCACTCATCCGGTGGCGTGTCGAGCGCCCCACCCGTGCCGATGATGCCGGCCGCGTTGATCAGATAGTCGATGCGACCGAAGCGGTCGATGCAACTTTCGATCGCTAATCGCACCTCCTCATCGACGGTCACATCGGCGACGGCGTAGTTGTCGAACGTGGCGTCCAGCCGGTCTTCGCGTCGTGCGACCGCGAAAACCCCGGCGCCCTCCTCGGCGAAACGCACACCGCACGCCCGGCCGATGCCGCTCGATGCACCCGTCACGAACGCCACTCTCCCGCTGAAGCGCATACCTCCTCCAGTCCACAGTTCTCTATCTCCGTCCGGGCAATATCGTGCGCCGGCCGGCCGCTGTCGAATCGGCCTCGCGCCGGCGCGAGGGCGCCCGACGGCAAGCGCCGTGCTCGCACCTAAGTGCCAACACGGCGTCCCCGCATCCGGCTCTCCCCGACGGTTACGGTCTCAGATAGTAATTGACCTTGATGCTGAAGATGTTGTCACCTTCGATGTCACGAAGGGAACCGAGGTCGTCGAGCGGATCGAAGCGGCCGCTGTAGTCGCCGGCCGACTTGTTCATCGACCAGACGAAGAACAGTGTCGACCCGGAAAGGTACTCCCATCGCAGTACCACGGTGGAACGAAGCTCTTTCACGGTGAAGTTCGGGTCGTCGAAGACGAGGTCGCTCGTCCCGTTCGCATCGATATCGACGCTATACGTGCCCGGCACATCGGGACGCGTGCTCTCCTCGTAGGCAATTCGATCGGGGCCGAACGTGTCGAAACGATCGTCGTAGGCCGACGCGTGCGGTTCGACGACTTGCTTGAAGCCAGTATAACTGCCCGCCGAGACGAAGGGCTGGGCGTAAAGCTGCAGGCTCAGATCCGGCGTGAACGTCCACTCGAGGCGTGTCGTCAGCGCGATCGTCTTCTGATCCAGTACGCCCATGATGTACCGCGGCTCGCCGAGCGCTTCCTGGCTGTCGACGAACTGCCAATCGTCGTTCGTCCACCTGTATTGGGGCCCCACCGAGAAGTTGAAATTGGCCAACGGCCTGAAGCCGAGGTAGGCGAAGTAGCCGCCCGCATCCGACCGCTCCTGATCGAACCAACGCCAGGTTCCCGCCTCCAACTCGACCGCTTTGCGGCTGTCGCTGAAGAACCCGGCCTCCCAATTCCAACTCGAAGGGTAGGTCATGGACGGCCCGCCTCGCAGCGTCTGCGTCGTGACCGCCGAGAACTCGTGATTCAGATAGGCGAAGCCGCCCCAGTAGTTCAGTAGGGTGAAACTGCCGTTGACGTTCGAGCCGGTGGCCGTGCGCTCGCCACCGAAGGTGTTCCAATTCCAGACGTTGAAGTTCACATTGTAGCGCCGGAATATCTTGCCCGGCTCGAACTCGCGATAACCGATCCAGAGACTGTTGCGGAATACGTCGGCCTGCCGCAGGAACCCGAGATCGTTGGCCTCGAAACCCGGCGAAACCCAGCTGGCCGCGACCGAACCGCGCCAGCGGCCGCCCCCGATCTTACCCAAGCCGAACGACCCGCTCGTTCCGCTCAGCGAACGCCGCGTCGGATCGTAGTCCAGATGCTCGGCATCGGGGCGCTGGAAGTAGCGCGCCGAGCTCGTCTGGGTACTGGCGATCGCTTCCTCGGATCCGCCGACGCGCGAAACGAGCAACTGGCCCGTCATCTCCCAGTTCCCGCTGCCGAACCGGTGCCGACCATCAATGCCTCCCGCGTAGGCGTTCGAGCGCAGATCCCGGAGCGCCAGCGGCAGCCGGCGATTCACGGAGGTGATGATACCGCCCAACGCGCTGCGTCCGCCGTTGAAGTCCTTCTGCAACCGCGCGACGCCATAGTTGGTTAGCGGCTCGACGATGTCCTCGTGTCTCATCCCCTCGGCATCGATGACGACGGCTTTCTCCTTGGCCGTCACCGCGTCCAGCACGCCCACCGACCAGCCGTCCGCCGTCTTGCCCGATACCTTGCCCGCGGCCAGGATCGTCGTGTTCACGGGGTAATCTGCAAACCCACCCCGCTCATCGGCCGACCCCTGCGGGCTGCGACCGATACGCCGCGAGTAGAACAGCTGCTCCATGTTGCCGTTGCCACCGATGCCGAAGGAGAAGATGTTGGCTCCCTCTAGGAAGAAGGGACGTTTCTCGGAGAAGAACGTTTCGAAGGCTGAGAGGTTCACGACGGATGGGTCGGCCTCGACCTGGCCGAAGTCCGGATTCACGGTCATGTTCAGCGTGAGGCTGTTGGTCAGCCCGTAGCGGACGTCGCCGCCCAAGGATCCGGTGAACTCCGAACCGGTCTCGAACGGATTGCCCTCTTGCACCGGGGTCAGCGCTCCTTGCGCCACCACGTACGGCAGAACCTCCAGACGCCGCGGTGGCTGGATTCCATCGATCCCGACCAGCTCACCGAACTCGGACACCCAACCGGAAGCGTCTTTCGCTATCGGCTTCCACTGGACGGTCTCGTTGTGGCGCTGGATCACCCGGGAGATATTGAAGCCCCAGACCTGCTCCGGCGCATCCGAGAAGCGCAGCTGCGAGAACGGGATCCGGAACTCCGCCGCCCACCCCTCATCATCCACGCTGGCCGCTACGTCCCACACCGCGTTCCACGAATCATCTTCGTTGGTGTCATCGAACAGGTAGCTGTCCTGTTCGACGCCGGCCGGATTGACGGCGAAGGTGAAGGCGGTCCGTCTATCGTGGTAGGAGTCGATGCTGACGATCAGCCAATCCGATGACGAGAATTGATCTCGGCGAGTGAGCTGTCCGACAATCTTGTCCGGCTCGCTGTCGTACGCCTTGATGCCAACATACAGCGCGCCGTCGTCGTACAGGACGTACGCGATGGTGCGCTCGCTGGCCGGCTCACCCTCGTTCGGATCTCGCTGGGTGAAATCCTCTATCGGCTGCGCGAACGCCCAGGCCGGGTCGTCCAGACGCCCATCGAGATCGGGCGTCCCCGGGTTCGCCCGCACCGCCACGGCCCGGTACGGTCCGGGATCGGGTTCGCGATTCTTCTTTCCCTTCTCGTCTGCCTTTGCCGAATCTACTCCCAGTAACGCCAGCAGCGTCAACAGTGACGCCAGCCGCAGGGCCAAGGGCCTCATCCATTTGTCCCTGACTACTCCCGGTCCGGTCCCTATTCAGCTGTCCCACTGAACGGTCCCTCGCTCGTTTAGACGCCCCAGGTCCGGCGATGGTTGGCATCGCAGGCTGCCGGCCTCCGCTCCACTGGTGGCCGTGTCAATGTCCTCCAGCCCCGCTTGCAGGGATACGCGCGTGGACGTAGCTTCGGCCCGACGTGAACGGATCGGTCCGTTCGTCGCGTGCACCAGCCCCACCGATGGCCGGCGACCGCTCGGTGTCCTGCTCATCGTCGCCCCCCCAGCATGGGGGATATGACAGGTCT